>JAEMQE010000014.1:9214-22875 GCA_022758945.1 Lentimicrobium sp.
GCACTCATTCCTAAAATCATTCCCTGATTAATCAGTTTTTTGAACGGTTCCTCGGTTGGTGCAAAACCCTTGTCTTTTAGGAATTTGTTCCAAAAACGGGAATACAATAAATGACCGGTTGCGTGTTCGCTTCCGCCAATGTATAAATCCACGCTTTCCCAATATTTCAATGCGTCTTTACTGGCAAATTCTCCGTCATTGTGAGCATCCATATAACGCATCCAATACCAAGAACTTCCCGCCCAACCTGGCATTGTGTTCAATTCTAATGGAAAGATAGTTTTGTTATCGACCAAGTTTGTGTCAACTACTTTATTATTTGCATTGTCCCAAGCCCAAACCAAAGCATTTCCCAAAGGCGGCAATCCGTCTTCGGTTGGCAAATATTTCTCTACTTCTGGCAAAACGATTGGCAAATGTTTTGCCTCAATCATTTGTGGCAAGCCATTCACATAATATACCGGAAACGGTTCGCCCCAATATCTTTGGCGAGAGAAAACCGCATCACGCAAACGGTAATTGATTTTTCCTTTACCCTGATTTATTTTTTCTAATTCTGCAATTACTTTTTTAGTTGCTTCTTTGTATCCTAATCCATTTAAAAAATCAGAATCTACCAATTGAAAACCTTCTTTGGCACCAAAAGCCGCTTCGGAAATGTCTTTATCAAAAATGTTTTTGATTTCGGGCATTCCGTTTTGTCCCTTGAAGAAGTTCGCAAAAGCATAATCTCTTTCATCGCCACAAGGAACCGCCATAACTGCACCCGTTCCGTAACCTGCGAGAACATAATCGCCAATCCAAACTGGAATCGGTTCTTTCGTAAATGGATGCTCAGCATACGCTCCCGTGAAAACTCCCGAAATGGTTTTTACATCCGCCATACGCTCTCTTTCGGAACGTTTTGCAGTTTTTTCGATGTAAGCCTCAACTGCAGATTTTTGTTCTGAAGTTGTGATTTGTGCCACCAATTCGTGTTCCGGTGCCAATGTCATAAACGTAACTCCAAAAATCGTGTCGGGACGAGTCGTAAAAACAGCAATACTTTTCGATTCCGAAGAAACAACAACTGCATTGTGCAATTCGTGTTTGATAATGTTTAGAACACTATCAATATTATTTAAAATTTGATTGGAGTTAAAACGGATTACTTTAAACCCTTTTTCCTCAAGAACTTTTGTGTTTTCTATATCTTCTTTTTGTTGTGTGGTATAAAAAATTCCACCATCAACTTCAATAATTATTTTTTTAGACAGCGAAACAAAATCTACAACATAATCATCTATTAAATGTTGTGGTGTAAATTCAGAAGCTAGTCCTTGATCTTTTAAATTCAACCAAAGTATTTCTTCAGCTTCGGTTGGATTAGGACGAATTTGTTTAACATTTGCTGTTCCCTCGACTGCGCTAGGGATGACATTGAAAGTGACCATCGCTCCAACGGATTTTCCAATCCAGTTTCTTTGACTTTCTTTGATGCTTTCGCTCCAATCGATGTCATTCAAACCTTGCAGTAAACGTTCTGCATAAGCAGAAATTCGCATACTCCATTGGGTCATTTTTTTGCGAATAACCGGAAATCCACCACGTTCCGAAACGCCATTTACGATTTCGTCATTGGCCAAAACAGTTCCCAATCCTGGACACCAGTTCACTTCGGTTTCGGCTAAATAAGTTAAACGATATTGTAAAAGTATTTTTTGTTGCTCATCTGACGAAAGTGCGTTCCATTCGCTTGATGAAAAAGTTGGAATATTATCGTCACAAACTGCATTTACATTGGCATTTCCTTCTGTTGAAAAAATCGAAATCAAGGTCGAAATATCTTCGGCTTTGTCGGAATTTTTATTGTACCAAGAATTAAATAATTGGATAAAAATCCATTGCGTGTGTTTGTAATAATCGGGATTCGAAGTACGTACTTCACGGCTCCAATCGAATGAAAATCCAATTTTGTCCAATTGTTTGCGATAACCGGCAATTTTATTTCCTTCTTTGTCCACGCCTCCATCAATATTTACCGAAGTTGTGTCTTCCGGACGTTGACCGGTTTGTATGGCATACTGTTCGGCTGGCAAACCAAAACTGTCGTAACCCATTGGATGCAAAACATTGAAACCGCAGTGTCTTTTGTATCTCGAATACACATCCGAAGCAATGTAACCCAACGGATGCCCAACGTGCAATCCCGCTCCAGATGGATAAGGAAACATATCCAAAACATAATATTTTGGTTTATCCTCCCCCAGCCCCCCCTCCGAAGGAGGGGAGCTAGGATTCTGTGCTGCAAATGTTTTATTGGTTTTCCAATAGTTTTGCCATTTGGCTTCGATTTCGTTCGGATTGTATTTCATTTTAAGTGTTATTTTAACCCTTTCAGGGTTTTGAACCCTGAAAGGGTTGCAAAAATTGAGTGGCAAATTTACATTTATTGTACGAAAGTTAAAAGTTTGAGCGTTATTAACTTTAAATAAAGAAATTGTTTGTTATTTTTACCCCATAATTCCAATAAACTATGGCTTCTAACTTTGATAAATTTCAAAAACGCAGGTTAATTTCCTCTTATTTCTCCGTTGTACTAAGTGTTTTCTTAGTGTTGTTCCTGTTAGGAATACTGGGCTTTTTTATTATAAATTCTCAAAAATTAGCTAACAATTTCAGAGAAAAAATTGCTATGACAGTATTTTTCAAGAACGATGCCAATGATAGTATTTTAAAGGCTTTTGGAAAAGAATTAAAAGCTGCAAAATTTACTAAATCTTTTGTATATGTTTCGAAAGAAGCAGCTGCAAAACAACATACCGACATTATTGGCGAAGACTTTATGACGTTTTTAGGCACAAATCCCCTGCAAAATTCTTATGACATCAACCTGAAAGCGGATTATGTAGAAAAAGACAGTATTGCAAAAATAGAAAGTCAATTACACAAGAACCCTATGGTTTCGGATATCGTTTATGACAAACAGTTGGTGAATTTAGTAAATGATAATATCAAAAAAGTAAGTATGTGGATATTGATAATTAGTGGTTTCTTAACTTTTATCGCTGTTTTATTGATTAATAGTTCTTTGCGTTTGTCGATTTATTCTCATCGATTTATTATTAAAACAATGCAAATGGTTGGTGCAACAAAAGCATTTATCAGAAAACCATTTGTGATGCGAAGCATCCGATTGGGTATGATTGGCGCAGGTTTAGCTATCATTGCGCTGATAGGAGTTTTAGTTTACCTCCAAGTTAATTTTCCGGATTTAGGAATTTTGGACGACAAATTACTGGTTGCCTTAGTGCTTTTGTTGGTTTTTGGAGCTGGTGTTTTGATTACCTGGATAAGCACTTATTTTGCAACGCAACGATTTTTGAATTTAAGAACCGATGATTTATATTAGATAGCAGAAAATGAAAAAAACCGATAAAAAACAAGAACAAAAACAAGAACACGTATTTCTTTTTGAGAAAATAAATTATAAAATTCTACTCATTGGTATTGCTGTGATTGCTCTTGGGTTCCTATTAATGTCAGGCGGCGGAAGTGATAATCCAAATGTTTTCAATGAAGAAATTTTTAACTTTAGAAGAATACGCTTAGCTCCAACAACCGTTTTAATTGGTTTTGGAATCACCATTTATGCTATTCTAAAAAATCCAAAAAAAGCATAAATGAATACTTTTCAAGCTATTATTATTGCCATTATTGAAGGAATTACTGAGTTTTTGCCTGTTTCTTCAACAGGTCATATGATTATAGCTTCTTCTTTTTTTGGTATTGAACACGATGAATTCACGAAACTTTTTACGATTGTTATCCAATTAGGAGCAATCCTTTCGGTGGTTGTTTTATATTTTAAACGCTTTTTCCAAACGTTTGACTTCTATTTTAAATTACTGGTAGCCTTTATTCCCGCTGTCGTTTTTGGATTATTGTTTAGTAAAAAAATTGATGCATTATTAGAAAGCCCATTGACTGTTGCAATTTCACTTTTGATAGGTGGAATTATTTTATTAAAAGTTGACGATTGGTTTACTGATTCTGAAGAAGTACAAACGTCGAACGAAATCAGTTATTTGCAGGCTTTCAAAATTGGTTTATTTCAATGTTTAGCTATGGTTCCCGGCGTTTCCCGAAGCGGCGCAAGCATTGTGGGTGGAATGTCACAGAAATTATCTCGAACAACTGCTGCGGAATTTTCATTCTTTCTTGCAGTGCCAACGATGCTTGGTGCGACAGCAAAAAAATGTTACGATTATTATAAAGACGGTCTTGTTCTTTCTCACGACCAAATTAATTTTTTGATTATTGGAAATGTTGTTGCCTTTGTCGTAGCGCTGATTGCTATTAAATCTTTTATCGGATTTTTAACAAAACACGGTTTCAAAGTATTTGGTTATTACCGCATTATTGCTGGAATTATTTTATTAGCAATTCACTTTTTCGTTCATCCCCTGACTGTAATTTAATGTCTGCTGAAGATTATTTAAACGGGCAAATCATCTTAATTGACAAACCTTTGCATTGGACTTCGTTTCAAGCGGTCAATAAAATGAAATATGCTTTAATTAATAAAGCTGGGCTTCCTAAAAAATTCAAAATTGGACACGCAGGAACTTTAGATCCATTGGCAAGCGGATTACTGTTGGTTTGTACCGGAAAATTTACGAAACGAATTACAGAACTTCAGGGTCAGACCAAAGAATATACTGGAACTTTCTATATTGGAGCGACCACACCTTCTTATGATTTAGAAACTGAAATTGATGAAACTTTCGAAACTTCACATATTGATGAGATTTTAATTTACGAAACGACGAAACAATTTTTGGGAGAAATTGACCAAAAACCACCAATTTTTTCGGCCATAAAAAAAGACGGAATCCGTCTATATGAGCACGCTCGTGCTGGAGAAATAGTAGAAATAGAGACGCGAAAAACGACCGTTCACGAATTCGAAATTACCCGAATTGCACTTCCCGAAGTCGATTTTAGAATCGTTTGCAGCAAAGGAACTTACATTCGTTCCTTAGCTTATGATTTTGGTAGAGCAATGAATTCCGGTTCGCATTTAACTGTTTTGCGAAGAACAAAAATTGGCGATTATGTCGTGAATGATGCTATGGACGTGACTTTATTTGAACAAAGCTTAATCCATTAATGTAATCAAAGTACTTTTATTCCATATTTTTTTACTTAACTACGCACTTATTGATTAATAATGAGTTGTGGTTTTACCTCCAAAAAGTGCAGTAGAGATGTAATCATAGAATTTTTCAAATAGATTTTTCATATGGCTGTTTTTTAAATTGTTAAACAATATTTAAACACCAATAAGAAAAGTAAATTAATAATAGTAGATTTGGTTGAGGTCACTAAATTACAATTTTTTTTATAAAAAAAAAATAAACATAAATTTTTTTTTAAAAAACTTATAAGCGCCTAACTTTTTAGCATTAAGCGTTTTATTCCAAGCAAATAATTTTAAGCTTCCCACTAAATCTGTTGTCAAATAAACATCACAATCATTCTGCCTGAAGTCAACAATAGATGGGTTTGTATCAAGGAAGCTAACACTCGTTATTTTTTTTTATAATTAAGAAAGGCAATTAAATTCTGTTCGTACTTATCGATTATTAAAAAACAAAATTTTATAAAATATTACGAAAAAGGCTATGGAAGTCACTTTACTTGAAGATTCAAAAAAAATATTTTCTGCCAATTGACGTTAAAAACAAAACCTAAATTAATTTTTCAAAAACATTATTTTAAAAAAATAGAATATGTCTATATTTGCACAACTCTATTCAACAAAACATGACTTGAGCTTGCGACAGCATGACTCCAAATTTTAAATATAAAAACGGAATGAAATATAAAAGAATTCTTCTAAAATTAAGTGGCGAAGCTTTAATGGGCGATCAACAATATGGTATTGATCCAGCAAGATTAGCCGAATATGCTGATGAAATCAAAAAAGTTCATGAAAAAGGAATTGAGATTGCCATCGTGATTGGCGGAGGAAATATCTTTAGAGGTGTTGCCGGCGCAAGCAAAGGTATGGATCGTGTTCAAGGTGATTATATGGGAATGTTGGCAACCGTTATAAACGGAATGGCATTACAAGGAGCACTCGAAGACAAAGGAATGAAAACTCGTTTGCAAACCGCCTTAAAAATGGAATCGATTGCTGAGCCTTATATAAAAAGAAGGGCTGATCGTCACCTCGAAAAAGGAAGAATCGTAATTTTTGGAGCAGGAACAGGAAACCCTTATTTTACAACAGATACTGCAGCTGTTTTACGTGGTGTGGAAATCAATGCCGACGTGATTTTGAAAGGAACTCGTGTAGATGGTGTTTACTCTGCTGATCCTGAAAAAGATGCTTCGGCAGTAAAATTTAATTATATCTCATTTGATGATGTGCTCAAAAAAGGATTGAATGTTATGGATACAACAGCCTTCACGTTGAGTCAGGAAAACAAACTTCCAATTGTAATTTTTGATATGAATAAGCAAGGAAATTTATTGAAAATTTGTGAAGGCAAAAACATTGGAACTGAAGTAAATATTTAGTTGATGGTTTTTGGTTGATGGTTTAACGTTAAACTTCCAACAACCCAAAACCCAAAACCCAAAACCTAAAAAAATGACTGAAGAAATTGAATTTATTTTAGATAGTACCCAAGAATCTATGGCAGGGTCTATCTCGCATTTAGAAAAATCATTTCTAAATATTCGTGCCGGAAAAGCAAATCCAGCAATGTTGGGAAGTGTTTTTGTTGATTATTATGGAGCGGCAACACCACTTTCACAAGTTTCAAATATCAACGTGCCTGATGCCAGAACAATAACTTTGCAGCCGTATGAAAAGAAAATGCTACAACCTATCGAGAAAGCGATTATGGTGGCAAACATTGGTTTCAACCCAATGAATAACGGAGATTTAATCATAATAAGCGTTCCTCCATTGACCGAAGAACGAAGGCGCGATCTTGCTAAACAAGCAAAATCAGAAGCCGAAGATGCAAAAGTTGGAATTAGAAACGCTCGTAAAGATGCCAATACAGAGATTAAAAAACTGGAAAAAGAAGGAACCTCCGAAGACATTTGTAAAAAAGCGGAAGAAGAAGTTCAAATCTTAACTAATAGTTATATCAAAAAAATTGACGAACATCTAGCTCACAAGGAAGCCGAAATTATGAAGGTGTAAAAAACCAATAAATAATAAAAAATCCGCTCTAAGCGGATTTTTTATTATTTAAATTATTGTTTTAAAATTAATACCGAAGGAACTCTTCTCAACCAAATACTGTGCGAATCCAAAAGAACTTTCCAGCTTTCGACACTGATAATCATCAAATCTAAGTTGGCTAAAAAATCTTTTTTAATGATTTTTTCATTCATCATTGTGATGTTTCCGGGGTATTTTTCTTCCAAAGAATTGATAGCGCTTTTGAGAACAAAATTAGTGTTTACGTTGCCGTTTACATCCAAAATCATAATTTGAGAATCATTGTTGTAAATTAATTTCTGTGCATAATCAATCAAAAAGGAGTCTTCTGAACTGAAAATTGGAATAATAACCTGATCGACTTGCTGCAATTCCTTATCAATCAAAATCCCTAGTGGAATCTTTGTTTTCGAAATAATCTGCCTAGTTCTTTCGTCAAAAGGGGAGTTCTCAAACAAACCTTCTTTCCCTGTGAATTTATCAATTAAACGATCGGGATTGATAATTCTCGTTGTGAATCCCAACACTTTTCCAAGCAATGATCCTTCAAAAATAGATTTTCCAAGTCCAACTAAAAGCAAATCATATTCTCCATTATTGGCAATTTCGGCAATATTAGATTCAATATCTACAGTTGCCTGAAATAGCGTTGCAATTTCTTGTTTCAAGACTTTTGACTCAGCAATTATAGGCAAAAATTTATCTTTTTCATATTGGTCTAAATTATAAGGATGCACTTCGTCGCTCAATGTGAGATGCATTGCAGTGATAGTTGATGTTTCTGTCTGTTTTTTAACTAAGCTATTTGCCAGTCTCAAAAGAGACTTCCCTTTTTCGTTGTTTCCAAATGAAAGTAAAATTTTGTATTTGTTGCCATTAGAGATTTCGTCCAAAATACCAACATCTTTTGTCTTAAAAATAAAATTAATTAAATTCAATGCCGGTCCAGTCATTGATGTGGTTACTAATGCCATAATAACCATCATTGTAAATACTTCGGGAGTAAGCACTTTTAAATCCAATCCAATATTTAAAACCACCAGTTCCATCAAGCCTCGTGTGTTCATCAAAGCGCCAATAGTTAAACTATCACGCCAACTTTGACCCACAAATTTTGCCGCTAAAGCACTTCCAAAAAACTTTCCAATAACAGCAACAAGAATAATAAAACCAGTAACTTTCCATAAAAAAGGATCATTTATCAGTCCAATTTCTGTTCGTAAACCTGTATAAACGAAAAATAATGGAAGTAATAATATCACTGAAACATCTTCCACTTTTTCTATGAACAGATTTCTGAATTTGGTTATATCCGGCATTATTACGCCTGTCATAAAAGCTCCGAAAAGAGCGTGTATACCAATAATTTCGGTAGTGTAAGAAGATATAATTAAGGTTAAAAAGAAAATGGCAACAACGGGTTTGTTTAAATTATCTTTTGTTCCGTATAATTCTCCAATTTTTTTCAAAAATGGTTTGACCACAAAAAGCATCATAATTACATAAGAGATTGCCAATCCAATAACGTAAAGTGAACTCACAAAAGTCCCTGCTTTTACAATAGCAATTACTGCGGCAAGTATGCACCAAGCCGTAATATCATCGGCAGCGGCACAAGTAATAACAATGGCTCCCAATTTGGTTTTATGAATCCCTCTTTCTTGCACAATTCTTGCCAAAACTGGGAATGCGGTTATGCTCATAGAGATTCCCATAAACAAGGCAAAAGGAAGAAAAGCAACGCCAATAGGAGCAAATTTAAAATATACAAAATAAGCCAGACCAATTCCCAAAGCAAATGGAATTACAATGCTGGCGTGACTAATAACAACGGCTTCTTTGGCTCTGTTTCTAAGTACTTTTAAGTCGAGTTCCATACCAATGACGAACATAAAAAGTATCAGGCCAATTTGGCTTAAAAACTGCAAATTACCTAAAGATTCGACAGGAAATAAGACTACTGAAAATTCTGGAAAATACAATCCCAAAAGTGATGGTCCAAGAACAATTCCTGCTATAATTTCGCCAATTACAGAAGGTTGTCCTATTTTTCTAAAAACCCATCCAAAAAAACGGGCAACAACAATAATGGTAATAATTTGTGCCAAAAGTATGGCTAAAGGATGTTGCAAATTTTGTGTTAGCGAAGCCAAAAAATCATTCCAATGACCATTTTCGGTTACAGGACTCAGGATTTTTTTTCCAATTTGCAAACTTCTTCCTTGGATTAATATCCAATAAATCAAAGCCGTAAAACCGCCGGTAACAACAAAATAAAATATGGTGTTTCTGTGATTTTTCATAAGTTATAGCTTAACTCTTTTGATTTTTTACCTACAAAGATGGGAAAACTAACCTTATAAACTATAACTTCAAAAAAAAATTAATAGAAATTTAATCTTGACAGAAAAACAACACAATTATTCGTTAAATCTGACTACTAAAATTATTAAAAGTCTCTCGTTTTATTTACCTTTGCACCCACTTTAAGACGTTTATGAAAAAAGCATTAAAAGTAGGATTTTGGGAATTAATTGCCAGAATTATACTCAAAAATAGAATCGTAATATTAGGCGTAATTCTTGCCCTAACGGTTTTTCTTGGTTTCCAATGGAAAAACCTAAGCATGACTTATACTGAAGCTAATCTGCTTCCGCAAAAACATATTGTCAACAAACAATACCAAGATTTCTTAAATAAATTTGGTGAAGAAGGTAATCTGATCGTTATTGGCTTCAAAGACAAAGCCTTTTTTACTCCAAAAGCGTATGCTGCTTGGAACGAATTAATGACGGGGTTGAAAAATTCCAAGGAAGTGGAACTCGTTGTTTCCCTTAACGATTTAAAAAAACTCGAAAAAGACACCATTGCCGAGAAATTCGAATTGGTTCCGCTTGTTGACCAAAGCCAAACGAATAGTGCCGAATATTTAGGTAAAATAAAAAACGAACTATTCAATAACCTGCCTTTTTACGAAGGGTTACTGTTCAATAAACAATCCGGAAGCATTCGTTCAGCGATTTATATGAATAAAAAAATTGTCAACACGGCGGCAAGAAAAACATTCATAATTGAAAATTTAATTCCAAAAATCGATAAATTCGAGAAAGCCACCGGAATAGACCTTCGTGTTTCCGGCATGCCTTACATTCGGACCATCAATGCCGAAAATATGAAAGGCGAAATCGGGCTCTTTATTGGCGCGGCTTTGCTGATTACTTCCTTGATATTTTTCTTCTTTTTCCGTTCTTTCAGAGCAACATTTATTTCTATTTGCATCTTGTTGATTGGCGTTGTATGGTCGTTTGGGACTTTGGGATTATTCCATTATAAAATCACGATTTTAACGGCTATCATTCCGCCATTAATTATCGTAATTGGCATAACGAACTGCATTTTCCTGATTAACAAATACCAGCAGGAAATAAAACTACACAATAATCAGGCAAAAGCCTTGCAACGAGTGATTTCTAAAATTGGTGTTTCCACGCTGATGACGAATTTAACGACAGCAGCCGGTTTTGCAACCTTTATGATTACAGGCAACGATTTGCTTTTTGAATTTGGATTAGTGACTTCAATAAATGTGATTACCGTTTATCTATTGACATTAATGATTGTACCAATTGTCTATAGTTTTATGGATGTACCCAAGGAAAAACACTTGCATCATCTAAGCAAAACCTATCTTTCGGCGGTATTAAATTGGGTTGAATATGCCGTAAGACACAATCGAAGAATTATTTATGCCATTTATGGTTTGCTTATGGTTTTCAGCATTATCGGGGTTTCGCAAATGAAAGTTTCCGGAAGTTTGATTGGCGAAATGCCAAAAACAGCTTCATTTTTCAAAGATATTGTCTTCTTCGAAAAAGAATTCAACGGAGTTATGCCATTAGAAATAATGATTAACACCAAGCACAAAAAAGGCGTGATGAAATTGTCCACGATGAAAAAAATGGACGAATTACAACAAACGATTTCTCAAATGCCGGAATTGTCAAAACCGGTTTCCATCGTAAATTTGGTAAAATATTCCAAACAAGCCTATTACAACGGAAACCCTGAATATTACGAATTACCGACTTCTCAAGAGCAAACATTCATCCTTTCGTATGCCAAAAATGCCACGAAAAATACCAAAGACAACTTGATGAAAAGCTATGTCGATTCTACTGGACAATATGCCCGAATCACTACTTTTATGAAAGACATTGGCACCGAAGAAATGGCCAAAGTCGAAGGAAAATTAAGAAAAAAAATAGATCAGGTTTTTCCAAAAGATCGCTACGAAGTTACTTTAACCGGTAAAGCGTTGGTTTTCCAAAAAGGAACTTCCTACTTGATTGACAACCTCATCGAATCGCTCATTTTTGCCATTTTCTTGATTGCAGGATTGATGGCTTATATGTTCCGTTCCGTAAAAATGATTTTGGTTTCGGTCATCACAAATATTCTTCCGCTATGCATCACCTCAGGATTGATGGGCTATTTTGGTATTCCGCTTAAGCCTTCAACTATTTTGGTATTCAGTATTGCATTCGGTATTTCGGTCGATAATGCCATTCAATTTATGGCAAAATACCGCCTCGACCTGATTGAAAATAACGGAAAAATCAAAAAATCCGTATTCAGCGCATTACGAGAAACAGGAATAAGTACGTTTTACACTTCCATCGTTTTGGTTTTTGGATTCGCCATTTTCACGCTTTCCAGTTTCAGCGGAACGATTGCTCTTGGTGGTTTAATTTCCTGCACGCTATTGTTCGCAATGTTTGCCAACCTATTGGTTTTACCATCATTGGTGCTCACTTTCGAAAAAAAGAAAGCTATTAAAGAAGATATTATGGAAATCGAAATCGTGGAATAGTTTTTTAATTTAGAGCTACTTCCCGCTATTCGTTACAATCTTTTGTGCCGAACACCGGCACATAAGGATTTCCACTGCTATCGGGGCTACAAAAATCGCAATAAATCAATTATATTTGCAATTCAATTGCATCAATTATAACTCAATTACAATGAAACATACAAGAGTTAAAGACTTACTAAACAGCACAACAACCCTACAAGCAATAAATGCAAAAGGCTGGGTGAGAACTTTTAGAAACAATCAATTTATTGCTTTGAACGACGGTTCAACCATCAATAATATACAATGTGTTGTCGATTTTGAAAACACGCCTGAAGAAACTTTAAAAAGAATCACAACCGGTGCTGCGATTTCAGTAATAGGAGATTTAGTTGAAAGTAAAGGTGCTGGACAAAAATTTGAAATCAAAGTAGAAAAATTAGAAATTCTTGGAGATTCAGACGCTGAGAAGTTTCCAATGCAACCCAAAAAACATTCCTTGGAATTCTTGCGAGAAAATGCGCATTTAAGAGTTCGTACGAATGCTTTTGGCGCCATTATGCGTATTCGTTCGGTTTTGTCATTCGCTGTTCACAGCTATTTTCAACAAAAAGGTTTTGTGTATGTAAACACTCCAATCATCACCGGTTCTGATGCAGAAGGTGCTGGCGAAATGTTCAAGGTTACCGCTTTGCCTTTCGATAATCCACCAAGAACCGAAGACGGAAAAGTAAATTATAAAGAAGATTTCTTCGGAAAAGAAACTAATTTGACAGTTTCTGGTCAATTAGAAGGCGAAACTTTTGCAATGGCTTTGGGGCAGATTTATACTTTTGGACCAACATTTAGAGCCGAAAATTCGAATACTTCTCGTCACTTGGCTGAATTTTGGATGATTGAACCCGAAGTGGCTTTCAATAATTTGGATGACAATATGGACTTGGCCGAAGATTTTATCCAATACGTAATCAAATACACGATGGATAAATGTGGAGATGATTTAAAATTCTTGGAAGGACGTTTATTGGAAGAAGAAAAATCAAAACCACAAGCCGAAAGAAGCGAAATGGCTTTGCTGGAAAAACTAAATTTTGTTTTGGAAAACAACTTCGTCCGCGTTTCTTATACTGAAGCGATTGATATTTTGAGAGATTGCACTCCAAATAAAAAGAAAAAATTTCAATACCTCATCAACGAATGGGGTGCTGATTTACAATCAGAACACGAGCGTTATTTGGTGGAAAAACACTTTAAATGTCCGGTAATTTTGTTTGATTATCCTGCCAATATTAAGGCATTTTATATGCGTTTGAACGAAGACGGAAAAACAGTTCGTGCTATGGACATCCTTTTTCCTGGAATCGGGGAAATCGTGGGAGGTTCACAAAGAGAAGAGCGTTTTGATATTTTAGTCGAAAAAATGAAAGCCTTGGGAATTAACGAAGAAGAATTGTGGTGGTATTTAGACACACGAAGATTCGGAAGCGCTGTTCACTCCGGTTTTGGACTTGGATTCGAAAGATTGGTGCTTTTTGTAACCGGAATGACAAACATTCGTGACGTAATTCCTTTTCCGAGAACGCC
>JAEMQE010000014.1:22975-24375 GCA_022758945.1 Lentimicrobium sp.
ATGTTAAAGCAATTTCTAAATCTTAAACTTTCACAGAAATTATCTCCACAACAAATCCAGTTGATGAAGTTAATTCAATTGCCTACGCAAGCTTTCGAACAACGTTTGTTGGAAGAAATGAATGAAAATCCAGCATTGGAAACAGGAAGTGAAGAAGAAGAAATTTACGATAAAGACGAATTCGACAATGATGATGCTAATGATGAATTCGATGATTATGATGATAATGAAAGTGAAGATACGAGTGATATTAACATCGACGAATACTTAAGCAGCGACGAAACTCCAGATTATAAAACCCAAGCCAATAATTACAGTGATGACGACGAGGAACGTGAGTCACCACTGGTTGCACCAATAAGTTTTCACCAAGATTTAATCAATCAATTGAACACTTTTATATTGAATGATTCCGAACGGGAAATTGCAGAATTTCTCGTGGGAAGCATTGACGATATGGGTTATATCCGACGCAGCATTCCCGATATGGTTGACGATATGGCGTTTACTCAAGGGATTTACACCGATGAAAAAACAGTCGAGAGAATGTTGCACATCATTCACGAACTCGAACCTTCGGGTGTTGGCGCACGTGATTTGCAGGAATGTTTGTTGTTGCAATTGAAGCACAAAACCCCTACGGAATACGTGGCTTTGGCAATGGATATTATCGAAAACCAGTTTGATGCTTTTACCAAAAAACATTACGATAAACTATTACAGAAATATGCCGTTTCGAATGAGCAACTCAAAACTGCCATTCACGAAATAGAAAAACTCAACCCAAAACCAGGAGGTTCTTTTACCGGAAGCAACAAAATTACGGAACACGTTGTTCCTGATTTTGCCATTCGCATTGTGGACGATGAATTGGTTTTGACCCTGAATGGAAGAAATGCTCCTTCCCTACACGTTTCCAAAGATTATCAGGAAATGATGCAAACCTATAAAAGTTCCCGCGACAAATCGAATGCACAAAAAGATGCGGTTCAGTTTATTAAACAAAAATTGGATTCGGCTAAATGGTTCATCGATGCCATCAAACAACGTCAGGAAACGCTTTATGTGACGATGAATGCGATTATGCATTACCAACAGGAATATTTTCTTGAAGGTGATGAAACCAAGCTAAAACCGATGATTCTAAAAGACATTGCGGACTTAGTTGGGCTTGATATTTCGACTATCTCTCGTGTGGCCAACAGCAAATATGTGGAAACGCCTTATGGAACTAAATTGATCAAAGAATTCTTCTCTGAAGCAATGAAAAATGATCAAGGTGAGGATGTTTCGACACTCGAAATCAAGAAAATTTTACAAAATGTAATCGAGGACGAGGACAAACAAAAACCACTTCCGGACGATCAACTTGCTGAAATTCTTTTGGAAAAAGGCTATCC
>JAEMQE010000025.1 GCA_022758945.1 Lentimicrobium sp.
ACCATAAATATTGACCAAGTTGATGGTGCATTAACCAATCAAGCAGTTTATATTGAAGACAAGCTAACGAATACCGTGTTTGATTTAAAGACTGGAAACTATACTTTTAATACTGTAGCTGGCACCTTCAACGACCGTTTCATCCTTCGTTATACCAATAAAACCTTAAGCAATAAAGATTTCGAAACCCACGAAACCCAAGTCTTGGTTTCCAATAAAAACAAACAGATAAAAGTCAATTCAAAAGTAGAAACAATAGATAAAGTATCCGTTTACGACCTTTTAGGAAGACAACTGTTCAAAAAAGAGAAAGTCAACAGCAACGAACTAACGATACCTAATATGGTTTCCGGCCAACAAACGCTATTGGTAAAAGTGAGCCTGCAAAATGGGCAGACTGTTACTAAGAAAATTATTTATTAAGAAGAGAATAACGCAGAGTTTTTATATAAAATCCCGTTCCGATAATAAAATTGGGACGGGATTTTTTGTGTTTTGCCAAGGGAATCATCGGCTCCCAATCTTGTCATTTTGGTAGGGACAAAACAATCTGGAGGATAGAGGACTTTGAGATTGCTAAAATTGAACCTCTAATTGTTCCAATATAGAATTAGTCGAGTCATCTTTAGGGTTTCTTCCGTAAAAATTAAATTTACCAAAAACATCTTCAAAAAAACTAAAGTTTGAGAGCAACAAGACTGCAACAAGACTGCAACAAAACCCCTTTTTAAAAAGAGAAAATGGCACGGGTATAAATCGTTGTTTTAGGACTGAGCATTCCCTATATCTTTCCCCAACCTTAGGGCAACCTTCCCGCAACAAGCCGCAACAAAAAACCATTATCAATTTTTAATTTGTGTTAATTCGTGTAATTCGTGGCAACTTTTTTTATTTTATAAATCCTCACAAATCCCCCACAATCAATTTCGCAGTTTTCTGGCTGGCACCAATTCCTCCCAACTTTTCTTCCAACACATCGTATTGATGCAAGAGCACTTGGCGATAATTGGAGTCTAAAATCTTCTTCAACTCTTCACGAATGCGTTTGGTGTTGCAGTTCTCCTGAATCAATTCGGTTACGACTTCTTTGTCCATAATCAGGTTGACCAGCGAAATATATTTTAAGGTAATAATGCGTTTGGCAATTTGGTAGGATATCGAACTGCCTTTGTAACAAACCACTTCCGGAACCTTAAAAAGGGCCGTTTCTAGTGTCGCCGTTCCCGAAGTAACCAGTGCCGCAGTGGCATTCTGCAATAGTGGGTAAGTCTGATTCGATACAAACGTGATGTTTTCATTGGTAATAAAACCTTCATAAAAAGAAAATTCCTGACTGGGCGCTCCCGCAATCACAAATTGATATTCCGGAAAATCATTGACCACGCTCAACATAACCGACAACATTTTGGTGATTTCCTGTTTTCGGCTGCCGGGTAAAATGGCAATAATGGGTTTATCATTCAATTGATTTTCTTTTCTAAAAACGTCGCCATCAACTATAGGTTGGTTGTGAATAGCATCAATCAACGGATGACCCACAAATTCAACCGGGAAATGATGCTTGCCTTCATAGAAATCCTTTTCGAAAGGCAGAATCACATACATTTTATCGATATCTCGTTTAATATCGGTAATTCGGCTCTCTTTCCAGGCCCATATTTGGGGCGAAATATAATAATGGGTTTTGAAACCGGCTTCTTTGGCCCATTTGGCAATGCGAAGATTGAAACCTGGATAATCAATAAACACAATCACATCGGGCTGAAAAGCAGTAATATCCTTTTTGCAGATAGTAATATTGTTCAAAATAGTTTTCAAATGAAACAACACTTCCACAAAACCCATAAAGGCCAATTCCTTGTAGTGTTTTACCAAAGTACCGCCAACATCCTGCATCAAATTACCTCCCCAAAACCGAATATCGGCATTGGAATCTTCTTGGTACAAAGCCTTCATCAAATTCGAGCCGTGTAAATCTCCCGAGGCTTCTCCTGCTATAATGTAGTATTTCATTTCTGCTGTTTAATCAAATTTAGTTTTTAAACCACCAATTACACGAATTTTCACAAATTAAATTTAAGAATATAAAATTAATAGGACTGTCCGTTACCATTGCCAAAAGAAAAACTTGCTACAGATTTCACAGATTTTTTTTAAATCTTTAGTTTTCTTTCTCAAATCTGTGTGAATCTGTGAAAGCTGTTGCTAAAATATATCATTGGTACAAGTTAAGGATAGTCATAAAAATAAATTAGTGTTTTTAGATATTTAGAATTCGTGAAAATTCGTGGTTAAAATATTTTTGGTATCATTAACGGATTGTCTCATAAATTTAGGCAAATAAAGTAACAATGGCAATAATAATAACGGCCAAAACCACCCCGCGAGCCATTAGGTCCTTATTCATTTTTAACAAAATTCCAAAAGCTACCAAATCAAGAATGGAGCCCAAAGTAATTAATTTCCCCAATTTTCCCTCTGATTTCATGCTTTCAATTCCAGTCATAAAATCGTAGGCAGTAAAAAAAGTAATAAAGAGATAGCACCCAATGAGGCTGGCAATAATTCCTATTGCAAAACCAATCAGTAAATCTATTTTATTCATATAAGCAAATTTTTATTTGTCAGCGGTCATATATGGTATCGCTTTTTATTTATTGGTGTTTGCTATCGCAAACTAGTTGTTTGTGGCGATTTCATTCCATTTCCATGTATTAAGTTGCTGTATGGCGTGATGCGCGGTCAAATCAAATTGTACCGGAACCACCGAAACATAACCGTTGGCAAGAGCCCATTCATCCGTATCTTCTCCGTTGTCCTGATTCACAAATTTACCGGTGAGCCAATAATAATCTCTTCCCTGCGGTGTTTGACGCTTGTCGAATTTTTCGATCCAAAGGGCTTTTGCCTGACGACAGATTTTTATTCCCTGTATTTCTTTTTTCTCTAATTTCGGAAAATTAACGTTCAGAATCACGCTTTCAGGAAGACCATTTTCCAAAACCTCCAAAGTAATGGTTTTGATAAATGATTTTATGGGTTCAAAATCAGCGTTCCAACTGTAATCCAAAAGAGAAAAACCAATAGCAGGAATTCCTTCAATTCCGGCTTCAACAGCAGCGCTCATCGTTCCGGAATAGATAACATTTATCGAAGAATTAGAACCGTGATTAATCCCTGACACACACAAATCCGGTTTTCTTTTTAGGATTTCGTTTACAGCCAGTTTCACACAATCTACGGGAGTTCCAGAAGTACTGTATTCCTGAATGACATCATTTTCTTTAGATATTTTATTGATAAACAAGGTGTTGTTTATGGTAATAGAATGCCCTGTTGCGCTTTGAGGGCTGTCCGGAGCAACGACTACAACCGTGCCTATTTCTGCCATAACAGCAATCAAGACCCGAATTCCGGGAGCCGAAATTCCATCGTCATTGGTTACCAAAATTAATGGTTTCGCTTTTTTCATTGGATATGTTTCAAATTATAGTAATTAAACTTCAAATTAATAATTGGGGATTTCTGTAAACAAAGAAACAAAATTAATCCAGTTCGAAGATTAAACCCGAAACAAAATAAACAATTTTATATCTTTAACAAAAATTTATGCGAGCCTTAGCATTTGTTGGCATAGTTTTTTCCGTAATTTGGATTTTAAATATGTATGGATACTATTATTGAGTTTATGAAAAGAAATTATAAAATAATTATTGCGGTAGTTTTACTTTCAGTATCACTATTTGCATTCAAGATGAATTCCACTAAAAGTGTTGATCCTGAAAAGGACAAAATGCTGTTGGAGTTATTGACGTTTGTAATCGAAAAAGGACATTATAGTCCCGCCACGATTGACGACACCTTTTCTAAAGGGGTTTACAAAGATTATATAGAGGCATTGGATCCATCCAAACGGTTTTTCCTGCAATCAGATATTGATGAGTTTTCAAAATACGAATTGCTGCTCGACGATGAATTGTTGAATAAAGACCTGACTTTCTTTGAACTTACTTACAACCGTTTGATGAAAAGAATGGAGGAAGGCAAAAAATTGTATAAAGATATTTTGAGCACTCCTTTTGATTATTCGGTTAACGAAACTTTCAATACGGATTATGAAAAAGCTCCTTATGCCAAAAATGCAGCCGAATTAAAGGAAAGATGGCGTAAACAAATTAAGTTATCTACACTTTCGTCATTGACTGACCGTTTGAAAATTCAGGAAAATAAAGAAAAAGGAATTGTTGACAAAGACAACAAAAGCACTTCGGATGTCATAAGTCCTGACGGAATTATTGATAATTCTAATGATTCAGAAAAAAACAAAACAGATAAATCTTCAGATGGAAAACCAAAAACTTTTGAAGAATTAGAAAAAATCACCCGTGAAAGTTCTATGAAATCATTAGATGAATATTTTGGTTTCATGAAAGATTTGACCCGAGATGATTGGTTTTCTGTATATGTTAATTCCATTACATCCCGATTTGACCCGCACACTAATTATTTCCCACCTGAAGAAAAAGAGCGTTTTGATGTAAGTATCAGTGGAAAATTCGAAGGAATTGGCGCACGTCTTCAAAAGAAAAATGACTTCACCGAAATCACAGATCTTATTTCTGGTGGTCCAGCTTGGAGAGGAAAACAACTTGAAGCAGGAGATGTAGTGATGAAAGTGGCTCAGGGAAGTGCTGAACCGGTTGATATTGTTGGGATGCGTCTTGATGATGTTGTCAAAAAAATTAAAGGCCCAAAAGGTTCCGAAGTTCGTCTGACAGTTAAAAAAGTGGACGGTTCCATTAAAACAATTTCAATCATAAGAGATATTGTTGAAATTGAGGAAACCTACGCTAAATCGAGTGTTGTAGAAAGAAATGGAGTAAAATATGGGGTAATATATTTGCCTAAATTTTATATTGATTTTGAAAACAGAGACGGTCGTGATGCCGGAAAAGATGTTGCAGCAGAAGTGGAATCTTTGAAAAAAGCAGGTGTAAACGGAATTGTACTTGACGTTCGGGATGATGGTGGAGGTTCACTTTCGACTGTGGTGGATATTGCCGGATTGTTTATTGAACAAGGTCCAATAGTGCAAATAAAATCAGCAGGAAGAAAGAAAGAAGTTTTGTATGATCGAGATAAAAAAATCGAATGGGACGGACCTTTAGTAATTATGGTGAATAGTTTTTCCGCTTCGGCTTCTGAGATTTTGGCAGCAGCCATTCAGGATTATAAAAGAGGAATTATCATTGGAAGCAAACAAACTTACGGCAAAGGAACGGTTCAAAACGTAATCGATTTGAATCAGTTTGTACGAAGCAGCGATCAGGGAGATTTGGGAGCTTTGAAGACTACCACTCAAAAATTTTATAGAATCAATGGCGGTTCCACTCAGCTTGATGGTGTAAGCAGTGATGTCGTTATGCCAGACAGATATGCGTATTTAAAAATGGGGGAACGAGATGTTGACAATGCGATGCCTTGGGACAAAATTGATCCTGCGCAATACAATGTTTGGACTAACAACACTAAATTTGATAAAGCAATTGCAGACAGCAAGAAAAGAATTGCACAAAATCCACAGTTTAAATTAATCGAAGAAAACGCAAAATGGATTGATGACAGAAGCAAAGAAAACGTGTACAGTTTGAAAATGGAGGAATTTAAAAAGAACCAGTCAGCAATTGAAGAAACCAATAAAAAATACAAATCAATAGCTGATTATGATTATCATTTAAAGTTCACTTCTTTGCCTCAGGAAACTGAAGCAATGAAAACAGATGCTTCTCTTAAAGAAAAAAGAGAAAGATGGCACGAAAGCTTAACCAAAGATATTTATGTAGAAGAAGCCTTAAATGTCCTAGATGATTTACAATCGAAACCAGTTGCAAAAAAAAGCATTCCTGAAGTTATGAAGAAAGAAAAATTAGTTAAAACATAAGCGATTATTTTATTAATGAATAAATCAACACAGTCGTTAATTGCTATTGCGCTCCGGAAATTCTACTTGAATTTCCGGAGCGTTTTTAGTTTTGGAGTATTATGGTTTTCCTTTTGGATTATTTTCTGCTTTTGTTTTGTCGAGTGATATATTTTAAATGGAAAACATAAAGGGATTGTCTTTTGGAGCAAAAAGCTAAAAGAGACAAACCAGTACATGAATTTGTGGTTTCGGTTGACAGTATCGAAAAAAGGCCCGGAATAGATTTCTTGCCAAAATTAGACGATAAGACCGAAAACAGTTTGGAGAAAATCAGCAATTATAAATTGTGGAGTTTTAAATAAATTTCATAAAACTTATGAAAGCCATCCCTTTGAGAGGGTTGGGTGGGCTTACCACTCATTTACTTTATTGGCATCCATTTTTATAAAAATAAAGAGCAAAATAGTGAACCCCCAAAGTCCGGAACCTCCATAAGAAAAGAAAGGTAACGGTACGCCAATCGTTGGAAAAATTCCTAAAACCATTGCGATATTTACAAAGAAATGGATAAATAAAACTCCTGCCACACAGTAGCCATAAACTCGGCTGAATTTTGTTTTTTGTCTTTCGGCGAGATAAATTATCCTGAGAAATAATCCCACGAACAAAGCTATTACAACCATTGATCCTAAGAAACCCCATTCTTCTCCCACGGTTGTAAAGATATAATCGGTGTGTTGCTCGGGTACAAATCCTCCTTTGGTTTGCGTGCCTTCGAGAAATCCTTTTCCAAACCAGCCTCCGGATCCAATAGCAATTTCGGATTGATTGGTATTGTATCCAATGCCCTTCATGTCGACTGATTTACCTAATAATATATTAAAACGATCTCGGTGATGTTGCTTAAATACGTGTGTAAAAACATAATTTACAGACAAGACAAACCCAGAAATCAAAACAAAAAGAATGCTGCTTAAAACTAAATTCCTATCGCCTAATCTTGACTTGAAATGGATAAATACAATCGTAACTAAAGCAAGAAGTATCACATATTGGGGTTCTAATACAAGCGTTAATACAAATAAAAGAATGGTAATAAATCCAGTCCACAGATACCAAGCAGGCAAGCCTTCGCGGTATAATACAATAATAAAAATACTGTAAATCAAGGCGCTTCCCGGATCGGGTTGAGGTAAAATTAGCATCACAGGCAAAAAGACAATGCCTAAGGCCTGAATTTGCCGATTGATATCTTTTAAATTGATTTGAGAATCACTTAAATATTTGGCTAATGCCAATGCTGTTGCTGCTTTAGCAAACTCAGAAGGTTGAATGGTGAAACTTCCAATACCATACCAGCAGCGTTGTCCAGCTATAGTTTTACCAAAAGCGAATAGTCCAACCAACGATAATAAGGAAATACCAAAAATTATACTGGCATATTTTTCATAGAATTTTCCGTCAACATAAAGGACAATAAAAATTAACGGAACAGTTAAAATTATAAATATAAGCTGTTTATCAGCAATTCCTTCCATTGAAGATAAGGATGAGGAATAGATGTTTAACCAACCCATTAGCACTAAAACTATATAGATAACGATACATATCCAGTCGATGTTGTTGGTTAAACTTTGATTTTTCATTTAAAATAAATCGATTATAGTTGTTTAGTGGTATCTATTTTTATTTTTGGAACTATCATTTTACTTTTCAAAATAGAATCTCTCCTTTTCATTTCTAACTTAACAGCTTCTGATTGCCCACCTAATTTAGCATATCGGTCTTGAAGACTTCTCTCTAGAGTTCTTTTTTCTAGGTCAGTTCTCGTTATTTTTCCTCTTAGGTATTTTTCTATCATTAAACTGGCAATTGGACCTGCAATTGTTGCTCCAAATCCTCCGTTTTCAATCATAATAGCTATGGCAATTTTTGGATTATCTTTGGGTGCAAAAGCCACGAAAATGGAATGATCCTCTAGTTTTGTTCGTACGCCACCAATTTTAGCATAATTCTCAGCCGTTCCCGTTTTTCCACAAATATCAATACCTTCAACTCGAAGGGCACTAGCCGTTCCAAGATTGTAAACATCAAACAAACCGCTTATCATGGGCGCAAAATATTTTTTATCAATTGTGGTTACGTGTTTTGTCGTAAATTTAGGATCAATTTTTTCTCCCTTGATTTTTTTGATGATATGAGGCGTATAATAATAGCCTTCATTGGCGACAGTAGCCATCATATTTGCCAATTGAATTGGAGTCATTACAATTTCACCTTGACCAATGGCATTTGAAATAATTGTTTTACCGCTATAACCCCAACCAGGATACATTTTTTTATATGTTTTTGAATTAGGTATCTTTCCTTTTTTACCTGTTGGCAAATCGTAGCCCATAAATTGTCCAAGTCCAAAACTTTTCACGTGATTACTCCAAACATCTACTGAATAGGGCGTACTTGCGTATTTTCCAATAATCCGTAAATAAACATTAGCAAAATAAGTGTTACAAGAATTATATATTCCGTTATGTAATTGACGAGGGCCAGAATCATGGCATTTCATAAATCTTCCCGGTGCATAACTAAACCCGTGGTTACATACATAAGTAGTTTGCTCGTTAATTACTCCTTCTTGAAGACCAATTAAACCTGTTAGAATTTTAAATGGAGAACCAGGAGGATATTCAGCTAATAATCCTCTATCATAAAGAGGTTTTGCAATGGAATCTCGGTATAATAAGGTGTAATTTTTGGAACGTTGGCGACCTACTAAAATTGCCGGGTCATAAGATGGTGCGGTTATAAGTGCTAATATTTCACCGGTTTTTGGTTCGATTGCTACAATTCCGCCTCTTTTATTAATCATTAATTCTTCACCATATTTCTGAAGTTCTGCATCAATAGTCAAATTGATATCTTCACCCTGAACGGCTATGGTGTCGTATTTTCCTTCTTTGAAAGAACCAATTTCACGGTTGTATTTGTCTTTTTGAAAATATTTCACACCTTTTATTCCGCGCAGAATATCTTCATAACTTTCTTCGACACCTTGTTTTCCTATTAAGTCTCCATTGTTATAGTATGGATTCTTTTCGACCAATTTATCGTTGACTTGTGTAATAAAACCAAAAACATTGGCTCCAAAATTGACTTGATAATCCCGAAGCGAACGTTTTTGAAAATAGAAACCCTCGAATTTTCGAATTTTTTCTTGGAATGCTGCAAACTCGCTTTTATTCAATTGCGCTAAAAAAACGGAAGGTAATCGTGGACTGTAAACTTTGGCTTTGGTTATTTTTTTTAAAAAATCATCTTTTGTAATGTCCAATAATTGGCAAAACTCCAAGGTATCCAAATTTTTTATATCTCTAGGAATAACCATGATGTCATACGAAGGCTGGTTTGCAACCAATAACTTGCCGTTTCTGTCATAAATATAACCTCTTTCGGGATAGTCATATTGAATTTTTATGGCATTATTATCTGATTTTAATTTGAAAGAATCATTGATGACTTGTAGGTAGAAAAGGCGTAATACCAATAAAGACGCTGCAATAATAATTAGGGTAGGAAGCAACACTTTTCTCATCTTTTATTCGGCTTAAAAAGATATATTATTATGATGCAGATAATAATTGTAAAGACAGTACTTAAAATGGTTCGAATTAAAATATCTAGGATAAAACTGAATTTAAACGCTTCTAAAGTGAACAATATAAAATGATGAATTAATACCGACAACAATATAAACGAAA
This sequence comes from Lentimicrobium sp., assembly GCA_022758945.1. GTDB lineage: Bacteria > Bacteroidota > Bacteroidia > Flavobacteriales > Flavobacteriaceae > Flavobacterium. The sequence continues at coordinate 9,682 of JAEMQE010000025.1, forward strand.
ACCTTTCGGGAGTCACTACATCATTCAATTTAACGGTTTGGTATTCATAGCTAAGACCAAAAGAAAACTTAAATAAATAGGGTCTGTAATATGCTAAGATTACACAAGCTGCCGTGTGAATTCCACCTGAATTACTGAACATATCCATAATTAATCCAAGGAAAAAACTGGCAATTAATAAACCTGATTTATTGCCGTTTACTGGATATAATATTATAAAAAGTATATAAGGGAATGGACTGATATAGCCCAAAAAGTTCATATTATTAAAAATAATAATTTGAACAGCCAAGAGCAGTATAAAACGAAAAATATTTGTGAATAAAGTACTATTCATCTTTTTTTTCCTTTTTTTCTAAATTGATAATTTCTTCGCGATTTTTACTTTTAAGAATATAAACGTGACCCAAACTTGTCATATCATTGAATAATTTAACCTGTATAGTATAATAATGGGTCTGATCGTCTATTTTTATTCTGTCAATTGTCCCAATATTAATATTTTCAGGAAATATGACTGATTGTCCACCAGTTACGATGGTATCTCCTTTGTGTATGGATGCTAATCTGGGAACATCTGTCAATTGTACAAAACCTGTGCTCTTTCCATCCCAACTCAAAGAACCAAAATGATTTGATTTTTTTAGTTTGGCGTTTATTTGAGATTTGACATTTAAAATGCTTATAACTGTCGAATAATTGTCAGAGGTGTTGTCAATTATCCCTACAATTCCCAAACTATTAATTACACCCATATCTGGTTTAACCCCTTGAAGACTTCCTGAATTTAAGGTTAAATAGTTTTCGTGAGTGTTAAAAGTGTTGTGAATTACTTTTGAAACTATGATATCATCAGGATGAAGTCCTTTTATACTATCTAATTTTGGAATTGCAGTGGTGTCTTTGGCATTGAAAAGAAGGCTTCTCAACTTTGCATTTTCTTGGGCAAGAGCATCATTTTGGGTTCTTAAATTCAAATATTCATTAACATTATTGATTCTTTCATAGACTCCACCACTCAAAAAATTGGCAGAACTTATAATCTTGCTTCTGTGATAGGAGTGAGATTGAATAGAAAGAAATAGCGAAATGCCCAAAAGCAGCAAAAACAGCAATCTATTACTGTTTTTATAAATAAAATTAAATATTTGCTGCATTTCTTAGCTGTATAATGTTTGTTGAAATTTTAAACTCGTCACCCTAAACTAAACATTTTTATTTAATCAAAACACTTTTAAATCTAGCAAGATTTTTCAGCGCCATTCCTGTTCCTCGAACCACAGCTCTCAAAGGATCTTCGGCAATATAAACAGGTAAATCTGTTTTTTGTGAAATTCTTTTGTCAAGACCTCTCAACATTGATCCACCGCCGGCAAGATAAATTCCTGTATTGTAAATATCCGCAGCTAATTCTGGTGGTGTTTGAGATAAAGTTTCCATAACTGCATCTTCAACTCGTTGAATCGATTTGTCTAATGCCTTAGCAATTTCTCGGTAAGAAACCGATACTTGTTTTGGTTTTCCAGTAAGTAAATCTCTACCTTGAACCGACATATCTTCTGGAGGAGTTTCTAAATCTTCGATCGCGGCTCCAACTTGAATTTTTATTTTTTCGGCAGTACTTTCTCCAACAAAAAGGTTGTGTTGAGTACGCATATAATATACGATGTCATTGGTGAAAACATCACCCGCAATTTTAACCGATTTGTCGCAAACAATTCCGCCTAAAGCGATTACTGCAATTTCTGTTGTTCCACCACCGATATCTACAATCATGTTTCCTTTAGGTTGCATAATGTCAATTCCAATACCAATAGCGGCTGCCATAGGTTCGTGTATCAAATAAACTTCTTTACCATTTACTCTTTCACAAGATTCTTTAACCGCTCTCATTTCCACTTCAGTAATTCCGGAAGGAATACAAACGACCATTCTCAATGCTGGAGTAAACATTCTTTTCTTCAAAGCAGGGATGCTTTTTATAAGCATGCTTATCATTTTTTCTGAGGCATCAAAATCAGCAATTACGCCATCTTTCAAAGGTCGTATCGTTTTAATGTTTTCATGAGTTTTCCCTTGCATCATGTTGGCTTCTTTACCAACAGCAATGATTTTTCCAGATACTCTGTCGCGAGCAACTATCGAAGGGCTATCAATAACGACTTTATCATTGTGAATGATTAAAGTGTTTGCGGTACCAAGGTCTATCGCAATATCCTCGGTCATGAAATCAAAAAATCCCATAAGTTTAATAGGGTATAAAAAGTTATAAAAAAATAATGTACAAAGCTAAACAAATTAATGTTTAAAATGACGTGTTCCTGTAAATACCATTGCAAGTTTATTTTCATTGCAATAATCAATACTTAATTGGTCTTTTATCGATCCTCCAGGTTGAATTACGGCTGTTATTCCAGCGTTCTTGGCAATTTCTACACAATCTGGGAAAGGGAAAAAAGCATCACTTGCCATAGAAGCTCCTTTTAGACTAAATCCAAAAGTTTTCGCTTTTTCAATGGCTTGCAGCAAGGCATCCACTCTTGATGTTTGACCTGTTCCTGAAGAAATCAATGTTCCGTTTTTTGCAAATACAATCGTGTTTGATTTTGTGTTTTTACACACTTTAGAAGCAAATATTAAATCATTTATTTCTTGTTCTGTAGGAGCTGTTACTGTAACGGTTTTTAAGTCCTCTTTAGTATCAGTGATGTTGTTTCTTTCTTGAACTAAAATTCCGTTTAGGCAAGTTCTCACTTGTTTTTGAGGTAATTCTACTTCGTTTTGAATTAAGATAATTCTGTTTTTCTTTTCTTGTAAAATGGCAATTGCAGCTTCGTCATAACTTGGAGCAATGACAACTTCGCAAAATAACTTATTGATTTCTGTTGCAGTGGCTACATCTATTTTTGTATTTGCAATCAAAACACCTCCAAAAGCAGAAGTGGTATCGCAAGCTAAAGCTACATTATAAGCTTCGCTAATGGTTGGTCTTGTTGCCAATCCGCAAGCGTTATTGTGTTTCAAGATAGCGAAAGTTGGCCCGTCATTTTTGAATTCATTTATCAAATTTACTGCTGCATCAACATCCAATAAATTATTATAAGACAATTCTTTTCCGTGAACTTTTTTAAACATAGCGTCAAAATCGCCAAAGAAGAATCCTTTTTGATGTGGATTTTCGCCATATCTCAAGATTTGCCCTTTTTCAATACTGGTTTTAAAAATAGTTTGCTTCGCCTGTTCGCTGCCGCTCGAGTCGTCCGTATTAAAATAGTTGAAAATTGCTGTATCATAATGAGAAGAAACGTGGAATGCTTTTGTAGCAAACATTTTTCTATCTTCTAATGTTGTAGCGCCATTTTGATTGCTAATTAAATCCAAAAGCAAAGGATATTCCGCAACCGAAGGAATGATTACAGTATCCTTGAAATTTTTTGCAGCAGCACGAATCAACGAGATACCACCAATATCTATTTTTTCGATAATGGCTGACTCGCCGGCTCCGGAAGCAACTGTTTTTTCAAATGGATACAAGTCAACAATCACCAAATCAATTTGAGGAATATCGTATTCCTTCATTTGTTGCACATCGCTTTCGTTGTCTTGACGATTCAAGATTCCTCCAAAAACTTTTGGATGTAACGTTTTTACTCTTCCTCCAAGAATGGACGGATAAGAAGTAACATCTTCTACGGGAACTACTGGAATACCTAGGTTTTTGATAAATTCTTCAGTTCCTCCAGTGGAGTAAAAGATTACATTTTGCTCGTGTAATTTTTTTATAATGGGTTCCAGACCCTCTTTTGAAAAGACAGAAATTAATGCAGATTGGATTGTCTTTGTGGTGTTCATTGTGTAGTTAGAATTTTGTGGTGCAAAAGTAGTTTTTTTGATTTTAAAATTCAAATGTATTTGTGTAACAATATTTTAAAAACAACTACCAATGGGTTAGTGAATTTTCATTAGGTTTATGAATAAAATTTTTGGAAATTTACAATAACACAAAAGACCGTTTTATGCTAGTTTATTTCCGACTATTATCAGAGAGTTTCCGTTTCGCAATGAATGCTTTACGAAATAATAAACTGCGAACACTTTTGTCTTTACTTGGCGTTACCATTGGGATTTTTTCGATTATTGCTGTGCTTGCCGCCGTAGATTCTTTGGATAGAAAAATCACAAAAGATTTGAGTTCTTTAGATAAAAACACCATTTATTTAATGAAAATGTCGTTTGGTCCTTCGGAAATTCCACAATGGAAAAGAGAGCAATTCCCCAATGTAAAATATGATGAATACCTCTATTTGAAAGGGGCGATGACCAACACAGATCAATTGGGATACCAAATATTTACTAAAAGAGAATCCATTAAATACGAATCAAATACGGTTACAGATGTGAATATCGTTCCGGTTTCTCATGAGTTTATAGAAATACAAGGATTGGAATTTGACGAAGGAAGATTTTACAATGAATCTGAAGCTAATTCTGCTGCTCCGGTTGTGGTTATTGGATATGAAATTGCAAAGTCATTGTTTGATGATGCAGAACCTATTGGCAAAAAGATACGTTTGTACGGTCAACGGTTTACGGTTATTGGGGTTTTGAAAAAGAAAGGAAGCGGTTTGTCTTTTGGAAACAACAATGATACTTCGGCTTTTATTCCTGTCAATTTTGCCAGACAACGGTTTGGAGATAATAATACTTCAGTAATAAATGTCATCATTATTAAACCCAAAGCAGGTGTCGATATGGAAGCTTATAAAGCTGAAATCTCTCAAAAACTGAGAGCTTTTCGTGGTTTGAAAGCAGGTGAAATTGATAATTTCTTTATAAATGTGTTCTCAGGATTCACGGATTTTATCGACGGGATTATTTCCAAAATGAATGTTGTTGGTTGGATAATCAGTGGATTTTCCTTGCTTGTGGGAGGTTTTGGTATTGCCAATATTATGTTTGTTTCCGTAAAAGAAAGAACAAATCTCATAGGAATTCAAAAATCGTTGGGAGCCAAAAATAGATTTATTTTGTTCCAATTTCTGTTTGAAGCGATAATACTTTCTGTAATTGGTGGAATTATTGGCTTGTTTATGGTTTGGATAATCGCCATGATTTTGACCAAAGCCTTGGATTTTGAATTCGTTTTGGGAATGGGTAATATTCTTTTAGGAACTGGATTGGCTGCAATAATTGGGTTGATTTCAGGAATTTTGCCTGCAATTTCTGCTTCAAAATTAGATCCTGTGGAAGCGATTAGAACTGGGATGTAAGGAAGTGTTCAGTGTTCAGTTTTTGAGTGTTCAGTTGACCAAAGTTTTGAAATAAAATGATTGAAATATGACAGAAAGCAATAAGTATTTTATTGAAATATGTAAAAATTCGTTTGGTTATATTTTATTTCCCAACATTTTATTTTTGATGCTGTCTTTTTTAAAAATTGAAATAGTGTCTTCATTTTCAATGATTTATTCTGCAATATTCTTGCCTTTGCTTTTAAATTATTCAATCAGTCAAATAAACAGTCGATTTGGTAAAGATTGGTGGTACATAAATTACATTTTAATTTGTGTCTCAATTGTTTTATCAGTCTTTTTTAATTTTCTTATTTGGGGATTTGTAAATTTATTTTATAAAGAATTTTGGAATATATTTAACGTTGACAATGGAACTTGGATGATTGTAAATCTTCAATTAATGGTGGGTTGTGGAATAACTTTTTTGGCTTGGATGAGACATATGATAATAACAAGCTAAATATTTCCTTTTTATTTAAAAAAATTTAAAATAAAGGTATAAAAAAACACAAAGCTTTCACTTTGTGTTTTTGTGTTTTTTGTGGCAATAAAAAACTATCTAATATTGATATTCTGAATCAAATCAATATACAAATTGATAGAGTCTTTTAAATCTTTTCTTGGTGTAATAAAATCTAGGAAACCGTGTTCAAGTACAAATTCGGCAGTTTGAAAACCTAATGGCAAATCTTTTCCGGTAGTATCTTTAACAACTCTTGGTCCGGCAAAACCTATTAAAGCTCCAGGTTCAGAAATGTTAATGTCGCCAAGCATTGCATAAGAAGCGGTTGTTCCACCCGTTGTTGGATCCGTACACAAAGAAATATAAGGAATTTTTGCTTCGGCTAGTTGGGCCAATTTTGCTGAAGTTTTGGCTAATTGCATCAACGAATAAGCCGCTTCCATCATTCTGGCTCCACCTGATTTTGAAATCATTACAAATGGAATGTTGTTTTTGATAGAATAATCTATTCCACGAGCTACTTTTTCGCCAACAACACCACCAATGGAACCGCCAATAAAGGCAAAATCCATACAGCAAACCACTAAATCTTTTCCTTTCGATTTTCCAACTCCTGTGCGAACCGCATCATTCAATTTGGTCTTGGCAATAGTGTCTTTCAAACGATCCGAATATTTTTTGGTGTCCACAAAATGCAAGGTATCTTTCGAAGTCATTTTTGCATCTAATTCTACGAATTCATTGTTGTCAAACAATATTTCGAAATATTCCTTGCTTCCAATTCTTACGTGAAAATCATCTTCCGGACTTACATATAAGTTGCGAGCTAATTCATCGGCATCAATAACTTTTCCAGTAGGCGATTTGTACCAAAGCCCTTTTGGAATATCCATTTTGTCTTCGGTTGCCGTAGTAATTCCTTTCTGTGTTCTTTTAAACCAAGCCATGATTATTTCAGATTGCAGATTTCAGATTTCAGATTTCAGATTGCACTAGGGAATCTAAAATCTAAAATCTGAAATCAAATATTATAGAGTATTCACGTTATTCAAGTCAGCAAATGCTTTTTCGAGTCTTGCAATGAAGGTAACTTCGCCTTCACGCAACCATTTTCTTGGATCGTAATATTTTTTGTTTGGAGCATCAGCACCAGAAGGATTTCCAATTTGAGTTTTTAGATAATCAATGTTGTTTACCATAAAGTCACGAATACCTTCAGCAAAAGCAAATTGCAAGTCAGTATCAATATTCATTTTTACAACACCGTAACTAATTCCTTCTCTGATTTCTTCTAATGTGGAACCTGAACCTCCGTGGAAAACGAAATCAACTGGATTGTGTCCTGTGTTGAATTTATTTTGAACGTAATCTTGAGAATTTTTCAAGATTTTTGGAGTCAATTTTACGTTTCCTGGTTTGTAAACACCATGAACGTTTCCAAAAGAAGCTGCAATTGTAAATCTTGGACTAACTTTTAATAATTCTTCGTAAGCATAAGATACTTCAGAAGGTTGTGTGTATAATTTTGAACTATCAACGTCAGAGTTGTCAACACCATCTTCTTCGCCACCTGTAATTCCTAGTTCGATTTCTAATGTCATTCCCATTTTGCTCATTCGAGCTAAATAACCACTACAAATTTTGATATTTTCTTCGATTGGCTCTTCAGATAAATCAATCATGTGAGAAGAAAATAATGGTTTTCCAGTTTCAGCAAAATGTTTTTCAGAAGCATCCAATAGACCATCAATCCAAGGTAATAATTTTTTTGCGCAATGGTCAGTATGTAAAATTACTGTTGCACCATAAGCTTCTGCCAAAGTATGAATGTGTTTTGCTCCAGCAATTGCGCCAAAAATAGCGGCTTTTTCACCTGCATTAGCAAGTCCTTTTCCAGCATTAAACTGTGCTCCGCCATTCGAAAATTGTATAATAACTGGCGAATTTAGTTTTGCTGCAGTTTCAAGAACTCCGTTTATTGTGTTTGAACCAGTAACATTTACTGCAGGAATTGCAAATCCTTTTTCTTTTGCATAGTTAAAAATTTCTTGTACTTGGTCTCCTGTAGCTACGCCCGGTTTGATATTGTGTGCCATCGTAATTTTTTTTGTTGTTGTTAAAAGTTGTTTTTTAGATTGCAAAAATAAGAATTATTTAGCATTAGAAAGGATAATTTATTCCAAAATTAAAAACGGAGTTAGCAAAATTGTATTCATGAAACCACCGTTTGTCAATTTCATTGGCGGGATTGTAGGTTTTAAACCCTAAATCAAATCGGACTACGAAAAAGCTCAGGTCGTATCGTAACCCAAATCCAGTACCTAAAGCTATTTCTTTCAAATCTTTTATGCCGTTAAAAGTGGCTCTTTCATCAGTAATGTTGTCAAAAACATTCCAGATATTGCCTGCATCAGCAAATAGAGCGCCTTTAAAGCTTCCTAATATTTTAAATCTGAATTCGGCACTCAGTGCAATTTTCATATTTGCCTCGTTATAATCATTTACTGCGCCAGTACTTCCAGGACCTAAACGATAAGGAGCCCAAGCTCTATTGTCATTTGAACCTCCAGCAAAATAACTTCTTGAAAAAGGAATGTTGTTTGAATTTCCATAAGGAATGGCAATGCCAAAAAAGCTTCTGAATGCTAAAACTTTTTCTTTGGTTAAATCCCAATGTTTAATATAATCGAATTCTGTTTTTATATATTCTGAATATTCTATATTGAAAATGTCATAATTACCATTCTGGTTTTTGTTTAGATTTGCGGCATTTGACACTAAGGATAACAGCGAACCAGCTGATTCGATTTTTGTTCTGAAAAGATAAAACGTGTTGTCTAGTATATCCGTTTTAGTTGTTTTTGAAAATGAAAAACTCGTGGCCAGAATAAAGTCATTTTCGGTAAGTCTGACTCTTCGTTCTTCAACGCTGCTTACGGTTTTATAATCAGCATCTGCCGGTGTCAGAGCTGTGTTACCTGACAAGACATCATTTGTAAATCCTGTGGTACCTTTTTCTATTATCAAATTGCCGGTATCTGGATTAACATAATCAGGGTTTGTGTTATACACTTTTCCTATATCATTTAAAGCGGTATAAGAAGATTGATATATATTGAAATAATTTTCAGGATTTAGATTTCGAACATATTGTACATTAAAAAGATCAAACCGTGCTGTATTGTTCTTTTTTGGAGTCCAATTATAAGCCAAACCACCAGTAAGATTCTTTTTGTCCAAACCAATATTTTTTTGTGTCGCTAAACCGCTTGACAAGAGTGTCGAGGGAATCATACTTTTGGGAATGATTTTTTCAGTAGCCACAGGGAACCATATTCTGGGAATATTCAATTTCACATCAACCCCATATTCTGATACATTAAAAAATTTACTTTGAGGATTTGCCAAATCTTTTGATGACCCAATGTTTCCACGAGCTGCAACTTCAAGCGTTTCGGCACCATTAAATACATTTCTGATAGTTTCTGAAATACTTGCTGCAATTCCAATGTCTTGAATATTAGAATGGGTTACATCAAGTGTGGTTCCTAAACTGTATTTTTTTCGAGGAGACAAATACACTTTTGCAATTAACGATTGAGCTGTGGTGTCTCTTTTATCTACTTCATATAAAATAGTTGGATAATTGAAAATTTTAAGATTATTCAAATATCGTGTTGTTAAAACGGTTTTAGAATCGGCAAACAAACTACCTTTTGTGATAAAAACAGCATCGGTTATCGCCTTTGGTTTGTATTTTAATTTAGTATGGCTATATAAATTGAAATTTTTATACGATGTGCTGTCAGTGATTTTTAAATTATTATTGGCAGCCGAATAATCAGTATAAATGTTTACGTCGCTAATTTTATATATTTTAAAAGGTTCTGTTCTTGTGGTATCCTTATCCTGATAGGAATAATCGTTTATGATTAAATTTACATTTACTTTTTTATTGTTGTTAAGGGTGTCAATATCAAAAGTCACATAATTAGGCTGAAAATTATACACGCCATTATTTCTAAAATAAGTATTAATGCGATCTTTTTCACTTTCGAAATCTACTGTTTTATATTGATTTCCAGATTTCAAGAAGGTATTGGATATTTTTGTTCGATACATTGAATCCAAAACAGGGGTATGAATTGTAGTTGTTAATGTATCTAATAAATAAGGAGTTCCGGTAGTAACAGTATATTTAATTTTGGCCTTTTTTTCACTTAAACTATCTAATTTATATTTGGCTTTCACATTAAAAAAACCATTGTTAAAATAATAGTATTTTAATCTCAAAATCGATTTGTCAGTTCTCGCAGTGTCAACAATTACAGGAGGTTCGCCAGTTTTTTTTAAGAAATCGTGTATTCCGTGATACCAGAAAGATTGCCCCAATCTATCCACCTGTTTTGCAGATAACCATTTTGATTCTCTTTCGTATTTTCCGGGATGATTCGTGAATTTAGCCTGATAAGAAGAGTCGGGATTTGGATTAGCAAGATTAAATAAATTCAATCGCAATCGATAGCCCAAGAGGGTGGAGTTTGGTTTTTGATACAACTGATTAATAACATCATCGTCCTTTGTGGCTTTGTCATTTACTATAATTTCATTTTTAGTAAGAAGTTGTTTGCCGTTTGGAACCCGTTTCACAGTATCACAAGCTGAGATAATTATTCCAATTAGAATAAATGTTGCTATTTTTGTGCTAATCTTTTTCAAGTGTTCTTAAATATTTAATTCAAAAGTACATTATTTTATGCTTAGTAAAAACCAAATAAAACTTATAACGAGTTTGCAGCAAAAAAAACAGCGATTTGCCCATCAAATGTTTTTTGCCGAAGGCATAAAAGTAATTCAAGAATTATTGGAATCTAATTTTGAATTGGTTCATTTATACACGACCCAAAATGATTTTGAACAAGTTTCGAATGTCAAAAAAGTAATTGTCGATGAAAGTGATTTAAAAAAAATCAGTGCATTGGCAACGCCAAATTCTTGTTTGGCTGTGTTTAAAATCCCAACTGAGAAAAAAATCATTGAATCCGGATTAATTCTTGCGCTTGATTCCATTCGCGACCCGGGAAATTTAGGAACAATTTTGCGATTGTGCGATTGGTTTGGAATTGCACAATTAATTTGCTCCAAAGAAACGGTAGATATTTACAATCCAAAAGTGGTTCAAGCCACAATGGGTTCCATTGCCAGAGTCAACGTGAATTATATCAATTTGGAAACCTTTGTCAACAAAACCAAATTAGCTGTTTTCGGCACTTTTATGGAAGGAAACAACATTTATAAAACGGAGTTGCCTCAAGAAGGAATTATTATTATGGGCAATGAAGCAAACGGAATATCACCAGAACTTGAAAAATCAATTAAAAACAGACTTACAATTCCTCGTTTTGGTACTATTCAAAAAACCGAAAGTTTGAATGTAGCTACTGCGACAGCGATTATTTTGAGTGAGTTTCGTAGAGTGATCAGTGTTCAGTAATCAGTGTTCAGTGATCGGTATTTATAATGGTCAGTGTTCAGTTTTCAACAGCGTTTTTTGGGCTTTACTAGTTGACCACTGACCATTTTTTAAGTAGTACATCCTGAACACTGACAACTGAACACTACAAACTTCTTTTAGTGGAAAGCAAAATTGATAAAAACCGCTCTGGTTTTCATTGATTCAATATTGCCTGTCCAAGGACTATTAGGGTCATTATCGCGAATTAATTCGTCATTAATTCCAAAAACACCTCTTATAGATGGAGAAAATATAAAATATTCCGAAAAAATATCAATGCCAAAACCAATCTCATAATTTGTTGTCCAAGGATGCATTCTGAAGCGTTCTTCATAATTATCGTCAATGGATTTTGAATTGCTGGATAAATTTAATGTTGCCGAAACTCCGCCCAATAAATAAGGTCGAACATTCCCTGTTCTAAGCGATAAAAACTTAAGTAATATCGGAAAATGAAGGTTGGTGCTGTTCACTTCTCTAAGCATATCTGAAGGCGTTGGTGTTGTCGGGAAATAGCTTGCAGGATAATGTAAATTCCTCTGTGTGTAGTATAATCCGGGTTCAAATCGCAACCGAATGTATTCTTGAAGCTTTAAATCAGCTACAAGACCTACGTTGAAACCGGTGGTTGTTTTAACTTGAATGTCTTCGCTAACCGTTTTATAATCTATTTTAAAAACATAGGAATTGAAACCCAGAAAAAAGCCAAAATACAATCGTTGTTTTTGAAAATTTTCTAAATTAATAAGGGGATCTCTGCCAAATAATTTATTAGGATTCTGTGCCTGTCCTTTAATGGCTATGACTAATAAAATTATAACAACGATTTTTCTCATATTATTTTTTGGAAGCTGAATAAATTGTAGCCACGCCAAATGTTTGTGGCAATGCAACTACATCTATAAACCCAATTTTTTTCAAAATATTGTTTAAAGCCTCGCCATAAGGAAAAGCTGCCGCGGATTCTGAAAGATAACCGTAGGCAACATTGTCTTTTGAAAACAATTTCCCAATAATTGGCAGTATATTTTTACTATAAAAATTATAACCTTGTTTATAAGGCGTTTTCTCAGGAACCGAAGTTTCCAAAACAACAAATATTCCATTTGGTTTCAAAACTCTTAGAATTTCGGCTAGTCCTTTTTCCAGATTTTCGAAATTTCTAACTCCAAAAGCTACTGTGATAGCGTCAAAATAGTTCTCTTCATAAGGCATGTTCTCTGAATCGGCCAAAACCATTTCTATTCTTTTAGATAAGTTTTTATCCAGTATTTTTTGCTGCCCCACTTCCAGCATTCCAGCCGAAATATCCAATCCAATGATTTTTTCAGCATTGGTTTGTGCCATCAAAATAGCCAAATCACCAGTTCCTGTTGCAATATCCAGAATGGTTTTGGGATTCGATTTAGCTACAATTTGCAAGACTTTTTTGCGCCATTTCACATCAATTCCAAAAGAAATAACCCGATTAAGATTATCATAATTGCCAGAAATGGTATCAAACATTGAGGCGACTTGTTCTTTTTTGCTTAAAGTGGAATCTTTATAGGGTGTTATGTTTTTTGACATTTTCTAAAATTTGAAGCAAAGGTAAACTAGATTTTTGGATTTTAAATTTTATTTTTTTCGAGTATATTTTTGAAAAGTATAATCAAAAAGGTGTTTTTCGTCTTTTGGATTAAATGTTTCGGAGGTTAATTCCCAGATTTCGGAATCTATTTCAGGGAAATAAACATCAGCTTCAAACGAATGATGCACGCGTGTAATATCAAGTTGATCGGCTAAATGCATAGATTGCGAGTAAATTTCGCCACCGCCTATAATATATAAATCTTCATTTTTTGGACAAACAGCAATGGCTTTTTCTAAGTTTTCAACGACGATGCAACCTTCAGGAAAATAGTCTTTTTGACGTGAAATTACAATGTGAGTTCTGTTTGGTAGAGGTTTCGGGAAGCTCTCAAAAGTTTTTCTTCCCATAATAATATGATGACCAGAAGTAATTTCCTTGAATCGCTTAAAATCCAGTGGCAAATGCCAAAGCAAATCATTGTTTTTCCCTAGGGCATTGTTCTCGGCAACAGCCGCAATCAAAATAATCATTTTCTATTGTGGTTTTTTAGAAGATTCTTCTTCTATCTGGTTTTGCAATTGTTCGACTTTTTGTTGTTGTTTGGCAACAAGCCTATCTATTTGTTCTCTCTCCCAATTTTTATTCATAAAACGATCCGTAATATAAACTTTTATAAAATGCAGTATAAACAGGAAAAGCCAGAACGTAATTACCCAAACGGACCAATTAGCAGTAAGTCCAAAAATCAAAAAATGATTTGCAATAAATAAAAAAATGCTGCCCAATATAAATAAAACAAAGTGAAAATAGAGTCCTTTTTTTTGTTTTAATCTTTTTCTGGCATATTCATAAAGTTCATGTTGTTCTTTTTCCATATAACAAGATTTTGATTATAAAGATAAAATTAATTTTGAAATTTCATTATTTTTAATCCAAGATTATTCAAAGAGAAAACGTTTTCCAGTTTAGAATATAGAAATTTAATCCAATAAAATTTAGGAATCCAATTAAAATTTAAGAAGGTTTTTGCCAAACTCCTAAAACTTCATCTCAGCTATTGATTGTTCAATAGAATTTGTTTCCTTTGCCCCATAATTCTAAAAATGAAATAGTTATGTCAATAAAGAAACAAGTTATAAAAACAAAACCGGTTTGTAAAGTTACATTTTCGGTAGAAGCAAAAGAAGCAAATAGTGCATCAGTAGTTGGAGATTTCAATAATTGGAATCCAGCAGAAGGCGAGTTGTCAAAATTGAAAAACGGAACTTTCAAAGGAGTTTTTGATTTAGCAAAAGACGCATCTTACGAATTCAAGTACCTGATTGATGGTGCTTATGTAAACGAAAGCGAAGCGGATTCTTTCAAATGGAATGAATTTGCAGGAACTGAAAACGGTGTTTTAACTGTTTAATCTTCTTTT
>JAEMQE010000032.1:0-3217 GCA_022758945.1 Lentimicrobium sp.
GGTCAATATGTCAATTTGAGATTAACGCTCGACGGAAAGGAAATTCGTCGTGCCTATTCTATTTGTTCTTCGCCAGAAAGTGGTGAATTGAGAATTGCTGTGAAAGCAGTAAAAGAGGGTAATTTCTCCCAATTTGCCAATACAAAACTAAAAGTGGGCGATCTGATCGAAGTAGGGAAACCAGAAGGAAAATTTACCTTTGAACCACAAGCAGACCGACAAAAAAACTATGCTGCTTTTGTGGCTGGAAGCGGAATTACACCAGCTATTTCTATACTAAAATCCGTTTTAAAAGGCGAACCACAAAGTTCTTTTGTATTAGTTTACGGCAATAAATCACCCGAAGAAACCATTTTTCATCAGGAATTACACGATTTACAATCTAAATATACAGGTCGATTATTTGTTCATTATGTTTTCAGTCAAGCCAAAGCTGAAGGGGAACTTTTTGGAAGAATCGACAAATCTGTTGTGAATTTTGTATTGAATAATAAACACAAGGAAATAGAATTTGACAAGTTCTATTTGTGTGGTCCTGAAGAAATGATCAATACGGTTTCGGCTGTTTTGGCAGCACACAACATTCTGGAAAAAAATATCAAGTTCGAATTATTTTCAACTTCAATTACCGAAGATAAAATCGCAAAATCTCTCGAAGGTCACACTAAAATCACCATTCTGGTTGATGATGAGGAAACAACTTTCGAAATGTCGCAAAAACAAACTTTACTCGAAGCGGCACTAAAACAAGGCGTTGATGCTCCGTATTCCTGCCAAGGCGGAATTTGCAGTAGTTGTCTGGCTCGAATTACCTCCGGAACTGCCGTGATGAGGAAAAACTCCATTTTAACCGATAGCGAAATCGCCGAAGGTTTAGTTTTAACTTGCCAAGCTCACCCTACATCTTCAGAAATTTTTGTGAATTATGACGATGTTTAAAAAATTTAAATGATGAATTATCATTTTAGAAAAGCTGAAATTTCTGAAGCCTCTCGGATATGGATCGTTTTGCACCAAGCCATACTACGAAGAAAAGAAGACGGAAGTAATCAATGGCAAGACGGCTATCCAAATCCAGAAGTCGTACAAAAAGACATTGAAAAAGGAGAGGGATATGTTTTGGTTGAAGGAGAAACTATCATCGGTTATTGTGCAGTATTAGTCAATGACGAGCCTGCATATGAAAAAATTGAAGGAAAATGGCTAACGAAAGATGAATTTGTTGTGTTTCATCGAATAGCTATTTCAGAAAAGTATTTGGGAAAAGGTTTATCTAAAATAATGATTGAATATATAGAAGATTTTGCTCTTAAAAACAACATATTCAGTGTAAAAGCAGACACCAATTATGACAACATTGCCATGTTAAAAATCTTTGAAAAATCAGGCTATACTTTCTGTGGTGAAGTATATTTCAGAGGAAGTCCAAGAAAGGCATATGAGAAAGTGCTCACTAAAGCTTTCCTAAAACAATAATAAAAAAAACTGCTCAATGAACAGTCTTTTTTATCTCTTAAAGAAAGTGTTTTATGCCATAAACAACATATTCTTGTGGCAGTTATATAAAACCAAATCATAAGGAACTAATTTAGGTGCTACTTTTTCTGAAGAGGCATCAAACTTAATATTGTTGTGTTTTCTGAACAAGTAAATTTCTTTTAAACAATTAGACAAACTCTGATGAATTGATGTCGTAAAAGTTGGCAATTGCTTGTCGCCTACCAATAAATCTATTTGATAATTAGAACTACTTTTCGATAGATTGTTTCCGTTGATTCTAATCGTGAATGTTGTCGGGATTCCGTTCTGATTACCCTGATACTGTACTACCATGCTATTTAGTATTAAAATGTGATTAAAATAAATTTATTTCTCAACTTTTTCATTCGTTGAATTCTGTGCTAAAATTAAAAAAAATTGGAAACGGTTCTAATAACAGTCCTTAAATTATTTTCTTTCACCCAAAATTAATTAATAAAAAGATTTTAAACGTCATTTAAGATTGTAAAACTTTCATAAATTCTTCGGTTGACAAAGTCAAGTGTTTGACGAACTTTTTAATTAGATTTCTTTGCTCATTCGCTCCAGCGACATTTTGTAGATTAATGCAAAAGTGCCGTCTTTCATAAATTCATTAAGTTTTGGCTTGAATTCATCTGCCATTTCCGTTATCGCAATCATCTTTTTGTTGTTTTCCTGATCTTCAGGATTGGTTTTTTGCACTCTGATTACTTCTATGAATTCATCCATCCATTTTTCGTGGAGCAGAATAAATTCCTTTTGCTCATCGGTTAACTTTCTGATCTCCGTTTCATCCAAATGGGCGCCAAAACTTGCCTGACTGATTAATGTTGTTCCGGCAGTCAAGCCGAGGAATTTAAAAAAATTTCTTCTGGAGGATTTTGAATCTAACATTATGGTTTGCTTATTTTTAAATTATAGGAAAGATAAAGATAGATGATTTCTTTGACAAATTACATTTTGTTAAAAATAAATCAGGTTAAACACATCAGCATTTTTGGTCACGAATCTAAATTGAATAATTGATTTTATCAATTACACTTTCAACAGAAATAGTTCGCATTGCGCTTTCATAACCTGCCACTTTTTTATTCCCATAAACCGAAGTGGGTAATTTTGGGAACAAATTCCTGTTCGCTGTCAAAGCGTTTTCAAAAGGCTGATTAAACGGCAGAAATCCCGCAAACGGATGTGTTGCTCCCCAAAGTGTAATCACTTTTACACCAAGCATTGCCGCCAAATGAGCATTTGCACTATCCATAGAAAGCATCACATCAAGATTGCTAATGAGTTGCAATTCCTGCTGAAAATTAATTTTTCCCGCAATATTGACAATATTGTCTTTGTCTTTTGAAAGCGAATCCAACAGTTCAATTTCTTTTTTTCCACCACCAAAAAGCAAGATTTTATGATTTGAATTCTCCGCTAATTTATTAATTACTTCCTGCATTAAATCCAAAGGATAAACTTTGGAATCGTATTGTGCAAAAGGTGCGATTCCTATTAATTTAATATTATTTTCTCCAATTAATTGAATTATTTCAGTGTCTAAAACGGCTTTTTTAGGGAATATTGGATTCGATAAATCTACTTTAAAACCCAATTCTTCAAACACTTTTACGTGTCTTTCGAACATTGTTGGCAATGGTTTGAAAATTTTGTTTTCGGCTCGCGTTAAAGCGGCTTTTTCGGCTCT
>JAEMQE010000032.1:3317-23596 GCA_022758945.1 Lentimicrobium sp.
GACAAAAGCCCTTAAAACAGGAACCGTCATGGCGACATCTCCCATTGCGGAAAGTCTCATGACGGCTATATGTTTGATTTTTTTTGACAAAAAAATGATATTAACTTTGTCATTCTGAGGAACGAAGAATCACATTTGTTGCTCTCGCTATGTGATTTCTCCTTCGTCGAAATGACAGAATAGGTGTTTATTTTTTGTTTTGATACAAAACCGGATTCAAATCATCGTCATTGTACATCTTCATTTGTTTGTACACTTTCATGAATTTATCTCCGTTTTCAATGTCTTTTAATAAATCATCTATTGCAGTTGATAAATCGGTTCTTTGTTCTAACAATACATTTAATTTTGCCTGACATTTATCTCTGTGCTCTTGTGAAGCTTCGGCACGATTAGCTTCTTCGTTCATGTGATAAATTTTCAAGGCTAAAATAGACAATCTGTCAAATGCCCAAGCCGGACTTTCGGAATTGATTTTGGCATTTTCTTTTACGGTAACGTGAGCATTTTTTTGAAGAAAGTAACCATCAATGTATTCTACCATATCCGTACGTTCCTGATTGGATGCGTCGATTCTTCTTTTTAATGTCAAGGCAGCAACTGGGTCAATATTTGGATCCCGAATAATATCTTCGAAATGCCATTGAACGGTGTCAATCCAGTTTTTTAAATATAATAAATGCTCTATTTTTTCCTTTGGAAAAGGGTTATTAATAGGTTGATCTACATTATCAAATTGATGATAATCGCGAATACTTTGTTCGAAAACGGAATAAGCTAATTTTGAAAACATATCTTTTATATTTTATAAAGACAAAGATACTTTTTATACTTTTACAATGAAACTTTAGGCTTTAAACTTTTAACAACATTTTATGCAAACACATTATTTATCAGAAGACAATAGTATTCTTAATCATTTTCTTGGCCAAATCAGAAACGTGACTGTACAACACGACAGTATGCGTTTTCGCAGAAATATTGAGCGTATTGGTGAAGTTATGGCATTGGAGTTAAGTAAAGATTTACACTATAAAAATATCGAAATTCAAACGCCTCTTGGCATCAAAAAAACTACTGAAATTGCAGATCAATTGGTTTTGTGTTCTATTCTGAGAGCTGGTTTACCGCTACACTTAGGCTTTTTGAATTATTTTGACAGTGCCGAAAATGGTTTTGTTTCTGCCTACAGACATCATCCAAACAATGATGAATTTTTCGATATTTTGGTCGAATATCAAGCCGTTCCCAATATAGAAAACAAGACTTTGCTTTTAATAGATCCGATGCTTGCCACAGGACAATCGATGGTGGCTGTTTTTAATAAATTAATGGAAAAAGGTCTTCCAAAAGAAATTCATATTGCCGTAATCATTGCTGCTCCGGAAGGTGTTGCCTATCTTGAAGAACATTTGCCGAATTCCTGTCATCTTTGGGTAGCAACTTTGGACGAAAAACTAAACGACAAAAAATATATCGTTCCAGGACTTGGTGATGCTGGTGATTTGGCTTACGGAAATAAATTATAATTGGGAGAAAAACGCAAACAAACTACAAAGAATTAGTACACCTAAAACCAATTCTTGTTTCAATTGAAGTTGTTTCACTTCGATATGGCTCGTCGCCATTATTGACAATGGAGCGATAGTAAAAATAAGCAAATCATTGCTTTTATTGGGCGAAATCACAAAAATTATAATTCCAATAAAAAAAGAACCGATGATTTTTTTATACGAAGTGTTCAGTACTAAGGGTCTGTTCGGTAATGACACAAACATTGAAATCACAAAAAACAAAGCAATAGTCAAATAGATAGAAAAGGCGGCGTTTTGATAATTATTGGTAAAATAATCAATGTTAAAATTGGTAATTGCATTGGTATTGATATATCCCAAAACATCCTTGTAGAAAATAACCGAAAAAAGCATAGAAATAATTCCTACTGCAAAAAAGGCTATAAAAGGCAAAACCCAGTTTCTATAATCTCTGGAGACGTAAAAAATGATGGAGATAAATACCAAAACAATATAAAGAATACTCCAAAAACGGAATAATGCTGCAACAAAAATCCATAATGAGGCATCAAATATTTTTTCTTTGGACGCTTTTAAGGATTGCAAAGAAATTAATCTGCGAAGTGCCAATAAGACAAAGAAATTTGATAAAATTAAATTGACATTATTCAATACCGAAGGAAAAAAAAGTAGAAATGAAAAATAGAAAAAAATCGTGTAGCTACTGTCTTTGCTCAATCCGTTTTTCTTGGCAATGAAATTTGTGATAAAAACAGAGCCCAGCAAAACAACAAAGAGCATTGCTTTTTTTAAGATTGAACCTGCAGAATTTATCCAAGTCAAATCTTGAAACTGATAGATTAAAAAGAAAACCAGCATTAAAATTACAACCAAAATTAAATTTAATGGTGTAGATTTTTTAAAAACACTTGTTATCATAAGGATATTTTATACTTTTGTGACTGTAAATATAATACTTGTACAAAGATGAAACGAGCCAAGTAATTTTTTTTCATTAAAATAAATACAATAGCGAGTTACATCGAATACAATTAACAAATAAAATTAATGAGATGAAAGCATTTTTTGAAGGAATTCAATGGTTATTTGAAAACATTTTTTTCGCACTACATAATTTTCTAAGACATTTAGAACTTAAACATTGGTTTGGTGCGAATACTATCAACTGGATTTTTATGGCAATCTGTGCTGTTGCAATCGTATATTGGTGCTTACAATTGAAATCACACCAAGATAGTGGCGAAGAAAACCAAGATACAACGGCTCATTCTTTCTTAAAGTAAGTCGAAGCCAATATCTTTTCTAAAATACATCTTATCAAAATTTAGTTTATCTATGTTTTGGTAAGATTTTTTTATGGCCTCTTGGAAGTCATTTCCATAAGATGTCACTGCTAAAACTCTTCCTCCATTACTCACTACTTTTCCGTTATCAAGTTTTGTTCCTGCGTGAAAAACAATGGAATCTTCGATGTTCTCCAATCCTGAAATCACTTTTCCTTTCTCAAAATCTTCGGGATAACCGCCAGAAACAAGCATAATTGTCGTGGCGCTTCTCACGTCAATTTCAAGTGTGAATTCATCGAGTTTTTCATTGGCTACAGCCAAAAACAATTCCACTAAATCCGATTTCATTCTTGGAACGACAACTTCCGTTTCAGGATCGCCCATTCTCACGTTGTATTCAATTACGATTGGCTCGTTTTTCACGTTAATCAACCCAATAAACACAAATCCTTTATATTCAATTCCATCTTTTTGGAAACCTTCAATCGTTGGTTTAACGATGCGTGTTTCGATTTTTTCCATCAAAACAGCGTCAACATAAGGAACCGGAGAAACAGCTCCCATTCCACCCGTATTCAAACCAGTGTCGCCTTCGCCGATGCGTTTGTAATCTTTGGCTGTCGGCAAAATTTTATAGCTTTTCCCATCGGTCAAAACGAAACAACTCAATTCAATTCCGTCCAAAAATTCTTCAATAACCACTTTGGAACTCGCTGCACCAAATTTTTGGCCAACCAACATGTTTCTCAATTCTTCCTTGGCTTCCGCCAAATCGTGAATAATTAAAACACCTTTTCCTGCTGCCAATCCGTCTGCTTTCAAAACATAAGGAGGCTGCAAAGTTTCCAAGAAATCGCATCCTTTCTCTACTGTTTCTGCGGTGAAACTATCGTAAGCTGCCGTTGGAATGTTGTGTTTCATCAAGAATTCTTTGGCAAACTCTTTACTTCCTTCAAGAGTTGCGCCTAATTTTGATGGTCCAATAACTGGAATATCTTTTAAATCATTATCATTTTTGAAAAAGTCGAAAATCCCTTTTACCAACGGATCTTCTGGTCCAACAACTACCATTTCTACTTTTTCTTTAAGTACGAAAGTTTTTATGGCATCAAAATCAGTGGGACTCATATCAACATTATTGGCTATCGAAGCGGTTCCGGCATTTCCCGGAGCTACAAAAAGTTTGTCGCAAAGTGGGCTTTGAATCATTTTCCAAGCAAAAGCGTGTTCTCTCCCTCCAGAACCCAGTAGTAAAATTGTCATTGTGTTGTAGTTGTTAATTGTGGTGCAAAAATAGTCTGTTTTAACTTGAAATAATAATTTTTTTTACTTACTTTTGGCGTTAGTAACGCAAAAGGTATGATAATTTCATTTGGATCCAAAGAAACCGAAAAAATATGGAACGGGATTGTCGTTAAAAAACCAGCGATTGAAATACAACAAATGGGCAGAAGAAAGCTAAGAATGCTCCACAACTCCCAAGATTTGATTGATTTAAGAATTCCTCCTTCCAATAGATTAGAGAAATTAAGTGGGAATTTAAAAGAGTATTACAGCATTAGAATCAACAACCAATGGCGCATTATTTTTATTTGGGAAAACGGAAATGCTTCTAATGTCGAAATTGTTGATTATCATTAAAAACTAAAAATTATGGAAAAGCTAAAAAACATACATCCTGGCGAAATTTTACTAGAGGAATTTCTCGTTCCTTTGGAAATAACCTCATACCGTTTGTGCAAGGATTTGAAAATTCCACAAACCAGAATTTCTGAAATTATCAAAGGAAACCGAAGAATAACAGCCGATACCGCCTTGCGATTAAGTCAATATTTTGGAAATTCTGCCAAATTTTGGCTAGGTCTTCAAGATGATTTTGACATAGAAGAAGAAACCGAAAATAAAAAACAAGAATTGGAATCCATCAAACGATTCAATGTCCAAAAAGTAGCCTAAATGTTTCCACTTTTCGATTTTTCGCTACAAATAAATGGTTTTCCAATGTGGAAAGCCAAAGCCGAATTGCGAAAAATTCAGTCTATTCCTGAACAGGAATTTGAAGCTTTTATCGAAAACAAAAAACAAGAAATTGTTGATTATCATTTAAAAAATAATTCTTCTTATCAAAAACTCGTTGGCAAAACCACTTTCAATAATTGGAACGATTTGCCGATAATGACCAAGAAAAACTTTCAAAAACCTTTAATAGAAAGGCTTTCAAATGGATTTTCCACGAAAAATGTTTACGTTAATAAAACATCTGGTTCTAGCGGTGACCCGTTTATTTTTGCCAAAGACAAATATTGTCACGCGCTAACCTGGGCTTCGAATATGTATCGCTTTAATTGGTTTGGAATTGATTTCAATTCTTCTTTACAAGCTCGTTTTTACGGAATTCCTTTGGATTTTATTGGCAACAAAAAAGAACGTTTCAAGGATTTTTTGAGCAACCGTTTTCGATTTTCGATTTTCGATTTATCGGATAAAGTTTTGGAAGGTTTTTTGAAGAAATTCGAAATTAAAAAATTTGATTATATCAATGGCTATACAAGTTCCATTGTTTTGTTTGCCAAATTTTTACAACAAAAAAATATTGTTTTAAAAGAAATTTGCCCAACTTTAAAAGTCTGTGTCGTTACTTCAGAAATGCTTTTTGATAAAGATAAAATCCTTTTAGAAAAACAATTTGGAGTCGCTGTTGTCAATGAATACGGAGCTTCGGAACTGGATTTGATTGCTTTTCAAAATCCTGACGGCGAATGGCAAGTGAATTCGGAAACGCTTTTTGTAGAAATTTTGGATGAGGATAACAACGTTTTAACTTATGGAGAAGAAGGTCGAATCGTGATTACTTCCTTGTTCAATAAAGCGCATCCTTTTATTCGATACGACATTGGCGACATTGGGATTTTGGACGAAAAAAGCACAGCCAAAAAACCTATTCTGAAAAAATTAATAGGTCGAACCAATGATGTTGCCCTTTTACCAAGTGGGAAAAAATCGCCTGGATTGACTTTTTATTACGTAACCAAAAGCATCATCGAAGACGACGGTAACGTAAAAGAATTTGTCATCAAACAAACTAAAATCGATACTTTTGACATTGAATATGTGAGCCAAACCGAATTGAATTGGGAACAAATCCAACAAGTTGAAGCTGCAATTGCCTTATATTTGGAAAAAGGATTGGTTTTTACATTCGCCAGAAAAGAAAAACTGGAACGAAGCAAAAGTGGCAAATTGAAGCAGTTTGTTTCGAGCCTCACCCCAACCCTCTCCAAAGGAGAGGGAGTCTTAAGTAAATAATTGGAGGTCGCATTTTGCGACCTCAAGACGTTCAAGGTCACAATTTGTGACCTTGAAGAAATTAAAAGAATACTTTATGGAAAACGAAATTATGCTTTCTGAAGAATTGATTTCTAATAAAATTTACTTTATTAGAAACCAAAAAGTAATGCTGGATCGTGATTTAGCAATGCTTTACGCTATTGAAACCAGGGTTTTAAAGCAAGCCGTAAAAAGGAATATATCCAGATTTCCAGAGGATTTTATGTTCGAACTAAATAAATTAGAGTTTGAAAATTGGAGATCACAATTTGTGACCTCCAATTCCGACAAGATGGGTTTACGTTATTTACCAATGGCGTTCACTGAACACGGCGTTCTTATGTTGTCTAGTGTCCTAAATAGTGACAAAGCTATTCAGACCAATATTCAAATTATGCGGATATTTTCAAAAGTGAGACAAATGCTTTTGGACACTACCGATTTAAAAATAGATATTCTTCAAATTCAGAAAAAATTAGAAAACCACGACAAGAATATTGAGTTGGTTTTCTCTTATTTGGATGGATTGTCCGAGAAAAAAGAAAAGGAAAAGACAAGAACAAAAATTAGTTACAAAAAGTAAACTAACAAAAGGAAGAAGATTGCTTCGTTCCTTGCAATGACAAAAAAATGAAAATAACCATAGTAGCAGGGGCAAGACCCAATTTTATTAAAATCGCACCCATCATCAAAGCGATTGAAAAAAAGCAAAATGAAGGAGCGAATGTTTTCTATCGTTTGGTGCATACAGGTCAGCATTATGACAAAAACTTGAGCGATACTTTTTTTGAAGAATTAAATATTCCGAAGCCCAACAGTAATCTGGAAGTAAAAAGTGGTTCGCAAGCGGAACAAACCGGAGCCATTATGGTCGCTTTCGAAAAAGAATTGTTGCAAAATCCTTGCGATTTGGTTTTGGTGGTTGGCGATGTCAATTCGACTATGGCTTGCGCTATTGTAGCTAAAAAACAAAATATAAAAGTCGCTCACGTTGAAGCCGGAATTCGCTCTGGTGATATGACAATGCCCGAAGAAATCAATAGAATTGTCACCGACAGTATTACCGATTATTTCTTTACTACCTCAACCTCAGCATCCGAAAATTTGTTGAAATATGGAGTTGAGTCAGCCAATATTCATTTTGTGGGCAACGTGATGATTGATACTTTATATCAAAATTTAGACAGAATTTTTGAACCTTTTTTTTGGAAAGAATTTCAGTTGGAAACCGGAAATTACATCATTCTCACTTTGCATCGACCATCAAATGTGGATGAAGAACAATCCTTAATTAAATTGCTACAAGGCATTGATACAATGGCTAACGGTAAAAAAGTGATTTTTCCCATTCATCCCAGGACAAAAGCTATTTTGGGCGAAACCTATTTAGACTTGAAAAACATCCTTTTTGTAGAGCCGCAAGGTTATTTAAATTTTATGTATCTCATCAAAAATAGTTTTGCCGTAATTACGGATTCTGGAGGTATTTCTGAAGAAACTACCGTTCTAGGAATTCCGTGTTTTACGATGCGAAACAACACCGAAAGACCCGAAACACAAAGCATTGGAACCAATACTTTGGTAGGAACTTATATAGAAAATTTAGAAAACCTGTTTGGAGAATTCCTTAAAAATGGAAGAGGAAAAGCAGGAATTCCAGAACTTTGGGACGGAAAAGCTTCCGAACGAATTATTGAAATTCTACTTCATAAATAAAACCGCAATTTTGTCATTCCGTAGGAATCTCAACAAACATAAATCAGTAATTTTAGATTCCTACGGACTCGAGAGCTATGCTCGAATTGGCGAAGCAATGACAAAAAGAGTGAAAAACAATGCAAGAAATCCTCATCATATCAAATTATTATCCGCCTGAAAAAGGAGCTGCTGCCAATAGAATTGAGCAATTGGCTTTGAAATTACATCAAAACAATTACAAGGTTTCTGTGCTTTGTCCGTTGGGAAATTATCCAAAAGGCGAGTTGTTTCCAGAATACAAAGGGAAGTTTTGGGTAACGGAAAAACTTCAGAATATTACCGTAAAACGACTTTGGATTTATCCGAGCGTTAGCAAAAACATCTTCAAAAGAACACTTTCGGTTCTGTCGTTTGCTTCCGTTTTATTTTTTTATTTATTGAGCAAAAAAACGCCCAATAAAGTTGTCGTTCAATCGCCTCCATTGTTGTTGTCTTTCGTTTCGGTTTTGGTGCTTTCGCTGATGCGAAAAAAAATAATCTTGAATGTTTCTGACTTGTGGCCTTTGGCGGCTATAGAATTAAAAGCCTTGAAAAAAGACAGTTTTTCACATCAAGTTTCTTTGTTTTTTGAACAATTTATATATTCAAGAGCTAGTTTAATCCTTGGTCAATCTAACGAAATCATTACTCACATTCATTCCATTTTTCCAGAAAAAGAATGCCATCTGTACCGCAATTTTCCCGACCATCAAACTGCTGAAATGCATTTTGAAACTAACTTAAATGAACCTATTAAGCTATTTTACGCAGGATTGTTGGGTGTTGCACAAGGTGTTTTT
Organism: Lentimicrobium sp.; assembly: GCA_022758945.1. Taxonomy (GTDB): domain Bacteria; phylum Bacteroidota; class Bacteroidia; order Flavobacteriales; family Flavobacteriaceae; genus Flavobacterium. The sequence goes on from JAEMQE010000032.1 coordinate 12,003, forward strand.
GAATTGTGCAAAAGAATCGAATTGCAAAATTTAAACATCGAATTACATATTTTTGGCGATGGTGCCGAAAAATCACAAATCGAAGATTTAATCAGGCAAAATCCAAAGAATAAAATATTTTTTCACGGAATGTTGGAACGTAATATGCTGCACGAAAAACTGCAAACTTTTGATATTGCTATTGTGCCCCTCAAAACAAGAATTTATGGCTCTGTGCCTTCGAAAATATTTGAATACGGTGCTTTGGGATTTCCTATTCTTTATTTTGGTGGTGGCGAAGGCGAATCCATTGTAAAAGAAAATAATTTGGGTTGGGTTGCTGAAGTTGGAAATTTCGAAAGCTTAAATGCTACATTATTTGAAATTTCAAAAGAAGGAAAAGACAAAATTCAAACAAGGAGGAAACAGGTTTTTGATTGCGCTGAAAATAATTTTAATCTTGATTTTCAAATAAAAGTATTAATTGAAAAAGGTGTTTTTTAATACGCTTTCTCATCTCCTTTTAAAGTATTGAAGATGGTGTTGAATATAATTTTAATATCTAATAAAATGGACCAATTTTCCATATAGAAAATATCATATTTTACTCTGTTGATAATGTCTTCGTCTGATTCTACTTCGCCTCGAAAACCTTTAGTTTGGGCAAGTCCAGTGATTCCGGGTTTAACAAAGTGACGCACCATAAATTTATCTACTTTTAAAGCATATAAGTTAGCGACGCTTACCATATGGGGTCTAGGCCCTACAACTGACATTTCACCCAATAAAACATTGAAAAATTGTGGCAATTCGTCAATGCTGGTTTTTCGAATAAATTTGCCCACTTTGGTTATTCTAACATCATTTTTTGAGGCTAAATCTAAATCTGCTTTGTCATTTACCTCCATTGATCTGAATTTATAACAATTGAATTCTTTATAGTTTAGACCGTTTCTTTTTTGAACAAAAAACAAAGGTCCTTTTGACTCCCATTTTATTATTATGGCTAAAATTGGCGTAAGCCAAGACAATAGTCCCACAATTATTATTGTTGAGAAAACAAGGTCAAAAACACGTTTAATGACTTTGTTCAAGGTTTCGTCCTGCAAAATGTTCCTTAAAGAAATAACAGGTATATAATCATAATATTCAAACTTCGCATTTCGCGAAAGGATTTGTTTTTCGCCGGGAATAAACTTTAGTGTTTTCAAATTATTGTCGGCAAAATGGATGATATCACTGATTTGACTATCAGATAAATCGGCCATTGAACAATAAATCTCATCGGTTTTAGTTTCCAAAGCAAAGCAAAGACATTCGTCAATTCTTTCCTTTTTTTGGTCTTCCAGAGTGAATACTTTTATTAATTTATATCCGTAATCCGGATTTTCAGTGAAAAATGTTTTTAATGGATTGATGTTTTTATTATTTCCCAACAAAACAACTGTTCTAGAATTTCCTCCAAATAAAACCCTGAATTTTCTAAGAAAATAATAAATAGAAAGTTTGAATAATAGAATTAAAACTAACGATAAAACAACAAATAAAAGAACTCTTTTTTGATTGGAAGTTTCCGAATAAAAATACTCTAACACAAGGCAAAACAAGGCAAATAATATTCCTTGTTTTAGCGTACAATTTAAAATTGCAATTACCTTAGTGTATCTATACACTTCATAAAAACCTAGGTTAGCGGCTATAATAAACCAAGTAAAACTTATAAAAACCGCATAATAAATTTCATTTGCATGAAAAGGCATAATATAAACAGCCAATACATTGATGATTATTAAATCTATCAAGTAGGAGAAAGGGCGAATGTATCCTGAATATCTTCCCGTTTTGGTCTTCACTAGTTCATATATTTAGAAAAATCCTTATGCTCTTCTTTTAATAACTCTTCTGTTGACAAAGATTTGAAATAGTCGTATGTGATTTTCATGCCTTCTTCCCTATTAACTTTGGCTTCCCAACCCAGTAATTCTTTGGCTCTTGTGATGTCGGGCTGGCGCTGCAAAGGATCATTTATTGGAAGAGGATAATACACTACTTTTTGAGTCGTTCCTGTCAATTTTATGATTTCATCGGCAAAATCCTTAATGGTAATTTCGTCTGGATTCCCGATGTTTACTGGATAGGCATAATCCGAATGCAGTAATCTAAAAATGCCTTCTATTTGATCATCTACATAACAAAAAGAACGCGTTTGCATTCCATCACCAAAAATAGTCAAGTCTTCGCCACGAAGTGCTTGTCCGATAAATGCAGGAATAACTCGACCGTCATTGAGTCTCATTCTAGGTCCATAAGTATTAAAAATTCGAACAATTCTGGTTTCTACACCGTGAAAAGTATGGTAAGCCATCGTTATGGATTCTTGGAATCTTTTAGCCTCGTCATAAACTCCTCTTGGCCCAATTGTATTTACATTTCCATAGTAATCTTCGGTTTGAGGATGAACCAATGGATCTCCATAAACTTCCGAAGTTGATGCAATAAGAATTCTGGCTTTTTTGACTCTTGCCAATCCTAAAAGATTATGTGTTCCTAAAGAACCAACTTTCAAGGTTTGAATTGGAATTTTCAGGTAATCAATCGGACTTGCCGGCGAAGCAAAATGAAGTATGTAATCTAATTTTCCGGGAACGTGAACAAATTTGGTAATATCGTGATGATAAAATTCGAAATGTTCTAATTTGAATAAATGCTCTATATTTTTTAAATCCCCTGTAATGAGATTGTCCATCCCAATAACAAAATATCCCTCTTTGATAAAACGGTCACAAAGATGTGATCCTAAAAATCCTGCTGCTCCGGTAATTAATATTCTTTTCATAAATAATTTATTTGCCTAATAATCTTCGATGGTAATTTATTTGTCCAAGATGATAGGTTAAGTGAGTTGTTAAGTGAACTAATAAATATTCTAAAGTAGTCTTTTTGTCAAAAACCAAAATTTCGTGTTCGCTTTTGAGTTGTTCTTCTGTAATGTTATTCAAACTCATTTCAACCACTAAAATTGTGTTATCAATTTGATCAATCAGTTCTTTTTTTGATGTGTTTTTATGCGAAAATTCAAGTTCACGATTCCTAATATAATTTGTCTTTCCGAACTCTGATCCAATATAAGTATTTAAATTTCCTATCAGATGCAAACACAAATTCCCAGCAGAATTAGCAATATTACCTTCTACAATCCAAAGTTTAGATTCGTCTTTGTATAAATTTATTTCTGATTTCAATCGAAGTAAATCTCTAATAAAAATCGATTTTAAAGTTTCTACAAGCATTTATCTTACATTAAAAATTTGTTCTAATATTTTGATTGTAATCAAATAAGTAGGTTTAACTCCAGTTGTTCCCAATCCTCCAGAAGCCAGTGTGCTTCCTGTTTCCAGTGGATTATCAGATGCATAATAAGCATATCGAACTTTCACATCTTGCGGAATACTTTTTCTGATTTTTGAGGCAGATTGAATGGCTTTTTGATAATAAGAACCTTCCATTTCCAGTCCAATTACGCCCCAAGTCGATTCGTGGAAGAATTTTAATAAATCCTTGTTTTGCAAGGATGTGCCAAGAACGGTAACCATTGGACCGGCAAAAACCGGAATGTCATCAGCTGCAAACATTTCGGCAGTTAATTCGTTATTGAAGAAATAATTGTCCGCGGTTCCTTCATTGATGTGAGCTGTTGGAATCATTATATCGCCTTTATCGCCTTCCAAAATTCCAGCTTTACCCATAATAGAAACAGATTCAACATTCAATAATATGTCTTTTTTATAGGGTTTCAATAATTCGTCAATGGTTTCATAAGCTTGTTCGCCAAAAGCATAATCCATTACAATTATTACGGGTTTTTTATCTCCTGTTTTTGCTAAAGGAAACGATGATTTTGCCCAATCAATTTTGGCTGTGTCAAAAATTTGCACGTCAATATTAGTTCCAGAATCGTCCGGAAGTGAAATCATTCCGTGCAATTTAGCAAATTCCTCTACTTTATCCCTAACCTCATTGGCACCAGATTTACTCAATTCTTCATAAATAAAGAAATCAGATTTGTCTTTAAATTTGGTTTTTAAAACCGTAGTGGCAAAAATGGAATTCATTACACTATGCATATTGGCGCTGATAACGTGAATTGGTCTATCTAAAAGGTTATGTTTTTTTAATACTTCCTTAATATTAGTTGCCCAAATCTCCCCGTGAATATGATGTCCCAATCGTTCTCTTAGAATAGGACTGAAGGTTATCGTTCTTTTATTATCGTCCACCACTTCTTCTATGGCTAATTTTCCAAGCCAATAAATAACGTCTAAAAAACGATCTGGCGAAACTTCTGAACCAAAAGCATCATAGATGTCCAAAACTTCAATAAATGTTCTTCCAAGAATATTTGCGACGTGCGAAACCGCTTTCTCTTTCTCAATTTGATTGAGTTTTTTCTTTTGAGAAACTGCTTGTTCCAATTTTTGCCAATCGCGAGAAACTTCGCCAGCGTCATCTAGTAAAACTCTGTTTCGTATCTTGTGTGATTCGATAAAAATAAAGGTCAAATGCGTCAAAATATCATAAATATCCGAACGTCCACGAGTGATTTCGACATTCATTTGTTCTTCGTCAATTCGATAACAATTACGTCTCCTTTTTGGAGGAACAATTGCCTGAAAATGGGATTTTGAATAGCCTTCATCCGAAGTCAAATTGATGAATCGACACTCTTCAATTCCTATTGGAAGTCGTTCGATAACATATAAAAGCCCGCTTAATTCTACTTTTTCTTCAGCTATATTTCCATAAATTTCTGGTCGCAACGAAAGCAATGCTTCACGCAAAGTTTCTCCCGAAACTCCCATTGGTTTATAAAATCCGCGGTTAAATAAATGGCGCATTGTAATGTACATTTTTTCGATTGCCGCTGAGGACTCTTGTGCTCTTGATCTTGATATGTTTTTTATTTCTTTCATCTGGAGATAATATTTGTTTTTTTAAGGAAGATGGAATCGCCCTACTTTGATTAGTGTTTATGAAATCCATTTGATATGGCGATTTCATTAATTTCTATTTTGTAACCTGCAAATGTACGGTTTTTATGAATTAGTTGGTTAGAATTAGATTTATTACAGGTTCATTTATCATCATTTTACCAGATGAGTCACTATCGTGCTCTTTGGTTTTTCTATTCCATTTTCCTCCGGAAAAAGTATATAAAAAATCCCTTTCGACATAATTATACAAAACAAATGGAAAATATGTCTTTTGTATCTGAGTTATGTTTGTGTTTAAATCGGTAATGGTTTTTTCGGTTTTATTCTTTTCTATCATTAATTTTTCAAAGCCAACAAAAAGACCGTTTTTTGGGAATTTTAAATTAAACTCTGTTAAATCAAAACGGTTTATCCGTGTTCCTTCTTTTACGGTAACAACAAAGTCTTTGTCCAGCAATTCTTCTCCAGGAAAACCATTAGAATCAACTCCATAAAAATGAATTTTAATGATGGCGTTTTCAATTCTGCTATCGGTATAAATGCTGACTTGTTTTAGGTATTTTGTCTTTTTATAAGAGGAAATATAAGGGAAAAATTTTGTATCAATCTTTGGTCCATTGTCAAATGCTTGAAAGATTTCGGTGTTGGTTTTGCCAATTTCAATGCTTTTGGTTCCAATGCTTTTTGAAATTACCACTTCATCTAAAGAATAAGCTATTGGTTTTAAATTCACTTCCAAAGCGTCTGAAGCATTGATAATTTTCTTTTCATATCCAAGTGTAGAAAAAATTAAACGTTTCCCTTTTGCTGAAGTATTTATGAAAAAAGTCCCGTTTTCCTCCGTGGTTGACCCTATGTTTTCGTTCTCAACCCAAATGTTTACATAAGGAATGGGCTTTCCGGTAAGGCTGTCTTTTACAACTCCTTTTATTTGCGCCGAAATAAAACAACTAAATAATAGAAAAAGATAGGCTATGTTTTTCATTTTTATTTTAATAAATCTACTATTTTTCTATCATTGCTCAATCTTGGAATTTTGTTTTGTCCGCCCAATTTTCCAATGGATTTCATATACTCTTGAAAGCCGTTTTTACTCACTTTTGTGATAACCACTTTTCGCAAAACATTGCCCACAATCAAATCGTTATAATAGATATTTTGTTTGCGCATCGCATTGTCTAAAGCTTCTGCAAAAGCATCGAAATTTTCAGGTTCGTTTTCAAATTCGATGAACCATTCGTGATACGGCAAACCTTCTTTTGGCGTAATTTGTGGCGCAACGGTAAATTCATTGATGCGAATTGTTGTTCCAATTATCGCTTCCTGCAAAGCACTTTCGACTTCTTTTCCAATGACGTGTTCGCCAAAAGCCGAAATATAATGCTTGATTCTTCCCGAAACAATTACACGATACGGTTTCAAACTTGTAAATTGAACGGTGTCGCCAATGTTATAACCCCAAAGTCCGGCATTTGTAGAAATTATCAACACATAATTGACATTCAATTCGACTTCGCCAATAGTAAATCGTCTTGGATTTTCTGTAAAAAATTCATCGCTTTTGATGAATTCATAAAAAATTCCGGAATTCAACAACAGCAACATTCCATTTTCTTTTTGAGAATCTTGGTAAGCAAAAAACCCTTCTGAAGCTGGGAATAATTCAATGCTATCCACTTTTCTTCCAATCAAATTTTCGAATTTGGCGCGATACGGTTCGTAGTTTACACCACCATAAATAAACAAATTGAAGTTTTTGAAAATTTCGCCCACAGGCTTGCCTCCTTTTTGCGAAAGCTTTTCGAAATACATTTGCACCCAAGACGGAATCCCGGAAATTACAGTCATATTCTGGTCAAAAGTTTCTTCAACAATAGCATTTACTTTGGTTTCCCAATCCTCAATACAATTGGTTTCCCAAGAAGGAAGTCGGTTTTTTTGTAAATATTTTGGAACAAAATGCGCCACAATTCCAGACAATCTTCCTAGTTTTATGCCATATTTTTCTTCTAGAATCGGACTTCCTTGGAGGAAAATCATTTTTCCATCGACAAAATCAGCCTTTCCTGTTTCGTGAATGTAATGTAGAATGGCATTTCGCGCTGCTTCGATATGAAAAGGCATCGATTCCTTTGTTAGCGGAATATATTTTGCTCCCGAAGTCGTTCCCGAAGTTTTGGCAAAATAAAGCGGTTTGCCTTTCCAAAGAATGTTCTCCTCGCCTTTTACCACTTTATCTACATAAGATTTCAAAGTTTCGTAATCTCGAACAGGAACATTTTTGGTAAAATCTTCGAAAGTTTTTATTTTGTCAAAATGATGATCCGTTCCAAACTCTGTGTTTTTAGCTTGCTGAATTAAATCTTCGAAAACCTTGCGTTGGGTTTCTATTGGATTTGATGCCCAAAGTTGTGTTTTTCGATAGATGTTTTTGGCAAAAATTTTAGCGAAAAAAGGTTTTAAAGACATTTATTTGTGTGTGTTTTTCTTCGCTTTTGGAAGGTTGGTTTTTTCCTCTTTTGCCACTTGATTTCTTAATTCCAACTCTTCCTTAGAAGCCGAAATATCAATCTTTGATGGTGCTTCGTCAGTTGAAGCAAGTATGGAATCTTTGTTGAATTTTGCATATTCTAAATCACCCGTCAATACTTTTTGGATGGATTTTATATAAGCTTCATTTTGCTGCAAAGCCAAGGTCAACGAATCTGATTTTAGCGCTAATTCTGTCGCATCTCTTTTTAATTTAGAAGAAGAATATCCAGGAATAAACTCTCGCAAAGGTGTGAAAGCAATGATATAAGTAGTAAAGGATATCAGTAAAATAGCACCAATAGTAACCGATATAAAAACATTCATCAAGTTTAATTTGAAGGAAAAAAGTTCTTCAAATGTCTCCTCATTCAAAATAACCAATCGGTTTTTTGTGAATAATTTATTGTGGAGTTTTCTTCTTTTAAGTCTATTTTCAGACATCGTTTGCGTTTATGTTACAAATATAATAATTAATGTCTTGAAATCAATCGCCTATTTTCATTACGAAATTTATACTAATGAATTGTTTTACCAAATTTTTAACACTGAAAAACTAAATAATAGCTGTAAAATGATTTCAGGTTAAGTAATTCTATATACCTTTGTCCAACGAATTATTACAAATTTGCTTCGGCAATAAATTATTTTAATTATGGGAAGATTAGGTGTATCGGAAATCCTTGTTATTTTGGCAGTTGTTCTATTACTTTTTGGAGGTAAAAAAATTCCAGAATTAATGAAAGGTTTAGGTAGCGGAATTAAAGAATTCAAAAACGCTGCTAAAGACGACCAACCAGCAGATAAAAAAGAAACAAAAGAAGAAACAAAAGAATAAATTTCTTGAAATTTCAGTGGTAAAAAATTCCAAGTCACAAGCGATTTATATCCTTGAGGTTTGGAATTTTATTTTATAAAACCTATTGTAATTTCAAAACTTCTTCAATGATTTTTTGTTTGCAGGTTTCCCAGTTGAAATCTTTATACATTTTAGGTTGTTGTTGAGCATCAGCATCTTCAAAATAAGTTAAGCTTTTTTGAACCATAAAAATGGAACCATCGTGATATTTTTTTTCATAAAATGATAAAATATCTTCCAGCGAAAATTCATTCAATAAAAAATACAAATCGATAAAATCTTTTTTGCTTCCCCTCCCTGCTATTGCATTTAACTTCATTGCCGCAATATCTTTGGTAGAAAGCATTCTAATATTTTCTTGAAACAAACACTCTGAAAGTAATGGATATTTATAGTTTACAAAATCTACTTTAACCTCATTAATTTTTGTAATCAAAATGTTTTTTGTGCTTTGTGCTACTTTTACTTCTCCAAATTCAGAAAGTTTTTCAATAAATAATTCGGAATTAATTTCTGAATTTCCAAATAAATCAATATCAATTGAATTTCGATGACCCATTTGTAAAGCTAATGATGTTCCTCCAACTAAATTAAAATCTAAAAACAGCTTTTCAGACATAATTTTTTTTAAGAGTTCCATAAGTTCGGGTACAACTGTCTGTTTTTGTAACATCTAAATTCTGTTTTGTCGATTTTAAAAATAGCGGATAGATAAGAAAGCGTTACGGCATCAAGACTTCTTAAATTTAAAGAAACTTCTTTAATGGTATTTAATCCATAAAGTTCTTTTAACAATTTCCAATCTTGAATAAATCCATATTCTAAAACTTTTTGTATAAGATGAGATTTGTGCTTTTCAAAATCAAATCCATCCAAATCCACATCCCAAAAAAGATGTTTCGAAAAGTCGTTTATGGTTATTTCTTTCTTCATAAAAACAAAGGTAGCTATTTTTACAAAACCATCGTCAACTGAATTCTCTTCCTGTCTTCGTCAACTTCAGTGACTTTTACCTCAACGTGTTGGTGCAATTTGACCACTTCGTTTACGTCACTCACAAAACCGGCTTTGAGTTGGGAAATGTGAACTAAGCCACTTTCTTTCAAACCAATATCAACAAAACAACCAAAATTGGTAATGTTGTTGACAATTCCAGGTAAAATCATTCCGGTTCGAAGATCTTTTATAGTTTTTACGTTCGGGTCAAATTCAAAAACTTTAGCAGATTTTCTTGGATCTAATCCTGGTTTTTCAAGCTCTTTGATGATGTCTTTTATGCCTAAAATTCCAATTTCTGGAGTGATATAATTTTCTGCTTTAATTAAAGTCGTTTTTTCTTTATTGGCAATTAAATCATTCACCGACAATTTCAAATCTTTTGCCATTTTTTCTACAATTCCATAAGCTTCGGGATGAACGGCAGAATTATCCAAAGGATTTTTTCCCTCTTTAATTCTAATGAAAGCAACGCCTTGTTGATAGGCTTTCTCGCCCAATCGTGGTACTTTTTTCAATTGTTTTCGGTCTTCAAATGGACCATTTTCGGAACGGTATTGCACGATGTTTTCGGCTAGCTTCTCTCCTATTCCACTCACATAACTCAACAAATGCTTGCTTGCCGTGTTGATGTTGATCCCAACCGAATTCACGCAACGAATTACCGTATTATCCAGTTCTTCTTTCAATTTGGTTTGATCCACATCGTGTTGGTATTGGCCTACGCCAATGGCTTTCGGGTCAATTTTTACCAGTTCGGCTAATGGATCTGACAATCGTCTTCCAATGGAAACCGAACCACGAACCGTCACGTCATAATTTGGGAATTCTTCTCTCGCAATTTTCGAAGCCGAATAAACTGATGCACCTGCTTCTGAAACGATGAAAACCTGAACGGGTTTATCGAAAGCGATTTTCTTGATGAAGAATTCCGTTTCTCTCGACGCCGTTCCGTTCCCGATAGAAATGGCATCAATTTGATACGCATTCACCATCGAACGTATTTTTTTCATCGCCATTGCGGTTTCGTTCTGTGGTGCGTGGGGATAAATATTTTCGTTGTAGAGCAAATCGCCTCTTTCGTCCAAACAAACTACTTTACAACCCGAACGGAAACCTGGATCAATCGCCAAAATTCGTTTTTCGCCCAAAGGCGGCGCGAGCAATAATTGTCCCAAATTATTGGCAAAAACCTGAATCGAATTGGCATCCGCCTTGGCTTTGGCTTCTTGCAAAGCTTCGTTGGAAATAGCTGGATTCAGCAATCTTTTATAGGAATCTTCAATCGCTAATTGTACGTGTGGTGTGGCTGGACTTTGCCCTTTTAAAACCAATTCGTCAATAATATCATAGGCTTGGTCAATATCAACTTCTATTTTAAACTTGATAAAACCTTCATTTTCGGCGCGAAGCATTGCCAACAATCGGTGTGAAGGTGCTTTTGTTAAAGGTTCTGACCAATCAAAATATTGATTGAATTTTTGGGCATCTTGTTCGTCTTTTTTGGTTTTTACAACCTTTGTTGTGATGATTGCTTTTCGTTGAAAAAGTCTTCGCAACTGTTTACGAACATAAATGTTTTCGTTAATCCATTCGGCGATAATGTCGCGTGCGCCTTGTAAAGCGGCATCTTCATTAATCACATTTTCGTTCAAATATTTCGTGGCAATAAAATCGACATCGTCGTTATTTTGCGCCATTATGATTTTGGCCAAGGGTTCCAATCCATTTTCGCGAGCGACATCAGCTTTGGTTTTTTTCTTCTTTTTGAATGGTAAATAAAAATCCTCCAATTCCTGTAAATCGAAACTTTGCTGGATTTTTTTATCTAATTCAGGTGTTAGGACATTTTGTTCTTCAATCGATTTTAAAATGGCTTCTTTTCGCTTTATGATGACTTCGTAATCTTTTTGTAGTTTGGCAATTTGCTCAATTTGAACTTCATCTAAATTACCGGTTTTGTCTTTTCGATAACGCGAAATAAACGGAATCGTGCAATCTTCCTGCAATAATTGGACCGTGTTTTGAATGTTTATGGGAGCTGTTTGAACAGACTTAGAGATGAATTGTATGTTGGTCATTATTTAAATTTGGCGTTAATCTTGGACAATAAAATCCTTTGAGTCTTCCTCTTTTTTATATTCAGGCTGAATATTGATGTGATTGATTTGGAATTTATCAAACAACACGTGTTCCACTTGATGTACTATTTCATTGAATTCAGACATTTTTATATCTTC
>JAEMQE010000137.1 GCA_022758945.1 Lentimicrobium sp.
TTTTTGTGATTATTTTGCAGAGAAATTAGAATTAAAGTTGAAGTAAAAATTAAATAAAAAGTCACAAATCCCAATTATAATAACTTGGGATTTGGGATTTTATTTTTTTTGGAATTTATTTCTAAAACTCGTTATTATTCTTAAATACTTCCTGATTTACTTCGTCAATATAGCTTAAAACTTCTTCTTTTCCGGTAGATTCTGTTGCTGAGGTCACAAAATACTGAGGTATTTCGGCCCAATTATTGGCAAACATTTTCTTTTTGTAGGCCGCAATATGGGAATCAATTTTTACTTTACTAATCTTATCAGCTTTCGTAAAAATGATACAAAACGGAATTTCACTTTCGCCCATATACGCCATAAATTCGATGTCGATATTTTGTGCTTCGTGGCGTATGTCAATCAGAACAAAAGCGCAAACGAGTTGTTCTCTGGTTTCGAAGTAATCCGTAATAAATTGCTGGAAAACCGATTTGGTTTTCTTCGAAACTTTGGCATAACCATACCCTGGCAAATCGACTAAAAACCAATTGTTATTGATTTTGAAATGATTAATTAATTGGGTTTTCCCTGGTCTTCCAGAAGTTTTGGCCAAATTTTTGTGATTGGTTAGCATATTAATCAAGGAGGATTTCCCCACATTGGATCGGCCTATAAAAGCATATTCCGGCAAAAAGTCTTTCGGACATTTGTCCACTGCGGAGTTGCTTACAATAAATTCGGCGGTGTTAATTTTCATTTAAAAGTGTTTTCTTCAACAAGTAGTTTTTTTTCCTCCCGAGTTATCATAATAATTGAATTTTACTTTCATTTATACTCTCGATTAGGTAAGGGTTTCGTAATGTTTTTTCCGACACTAAATCAACCTGTTTTTTTAATAAATCTTGTAATTCATTCAATAAACAGAAATAATTATTAGAATAAGTTTCATAATCTAAATCTTCTGAAAAAGTATACAAAAAATCTACATCGCTATTTTCATTAAATTTATTTGTTGCTGCACTTCCAAACAGGAATACCTTTTTTGCTCCGTATTTGGAGAACAGTTTTTTTATTTGAGGTAGTTTAATTTCTATTTGTTTTTCCATAGCAATACCTTTTATAAGAGCAACAAATTTTATTTAGTGCGCTTTCAAATGAGTGTGTGTCAACCAATCTTCAACCAATCTATTGAACTCGTCTGGACACTCCATCATAGCGGCATGTCCACATTTTTCTATCCAATACAAAGTTGCGTTTGGTAATAATTCATTAAATTCTTCGGCAACAGAGGGAGGAGTAACTCTGTCATTTCTTCCCCAAATCAAACAAGTTTGCACATGCATTTTTGGCAAATCCTTAGCCATATTATGTCGGATGGCACTTTTAGCAATCGTCAACGTTTTTATCAGTTTTATTCTGTCGTTTACAGAGGCATATACTTCGTCAACCAATTCTTTGGTTGCAATTTTTGGATCATAAAAGACATCTTGAGCTTTCTTTTTGATGTATTCATAATCCCCTCTTTTGGGATAACTGTCGCCCATTGCACTCTCGTAAAGCCCTGAACTTCCTGTCAATACAAGTCCAGCCACTTTTTCGGGATACATTTTGGTGTGATACAAAGCAATATGTCCGCCCAACGAATTTCCTAACAAAATCACTCTGTCAAAACCTTTGAAAGTGATAAAATCTTTTACATATTTTGCAAATGCTTTTACGTTGGTTTTCAAAAGGCTTTGCGTGTAAATAGGCAAATTAGGTATGATAATTTTATATCCTCTTTCGGAAAAATAACTAGCAACGGCATCAAAATTGCTTAAACCTCCCATTAAACCATGTAAAACAACAATTGGAGTTCCTTCTCCAGCCTCATAAAAGCTGTATCTGCCTTCTTTTTTAAAGTATTTTTCCATACGTTTTATCGCGAATTTTCAATTACGACAAAGATAGGTTTTAAAAAATTAAAAAAAATTCTGAAATCAAATTTTAAGGATTTTAATCTATTCACTTATAAAAACTAATAATCCATCAACGATATAAAAAAATTATTAGTTAAAAATTTAATTATTTACTCTCACTTTCTAATCGATTTTTGAATTCTTTTTCCTACTGAATATCTCTTAAAAACTACAGTACTAAATTACTAGTCAAAAAACAGCTAACGCTCTGATTGACTAAAAACTAAGGGTTCTTTATCAAAAGTGGTAAAACTTATCAACAAAGTGGTATTTTGTGGTAAATTGTGGTAATATTTTTTATATTTTTGCTCAACGTCATTTAAAATTTTTTCACTTGAATACAATTGTCGGAACATACGAATGTAAAGTTGATGCTAAAGGAAGGCTGCTTTTGCCTGCGCCTTTAAAAAAGCAATTGGCTTCGTCTCTTCAAAACGGGTTTGTTTTGAAGCGTTCCGTTTTTCAACCTTGTTTAGAATTGTATCCTATGGAAGAATGGGATTTGATGATGCAAAAAATCAATAAACTCAACCGATTCGTTAAGAAAAACAACGACTTCATTCGTCGGTTCACAGCGGGTGTAAAAGTAGTTGAAATCGATGCTTTGGGAAGATTATTGGTGCCAAAAGATTTGGTGGTTTTTGCAAGTATTTCAAAAGACGTTGTGTTTTCATCGGCAGTGAATATTGTGGAGATTTGGGATAAAGATTTATACGAAAAATCGATAAGCGGTGAAGATTTAGATTTTGCAGATTTAGCCGAAGAAGTAATGGGAAATACAAATGACGACAATGGAATATCATAATCCAGTATTGCTTCAAGCCTCGGTTGACGGCCTGAATATCAAGCCCGACGGCGTTTATGTTGACGTTACTTTTGGCGGTGGAGGACATTCGGCAGCAATTTTAAAAAGATTGGGTCTAAACGGAAAATTGTTTGCTTTTGATCAAGATGAAGATGCTTTGGCTAACGCATTACCTGATGAAAGATTTACGCTGATTAATGAAAATTTTAGATTTATAAAAAGGTTTTTACGTTTTTATGGTGTGAAAAGTGTGGATGGAATTTTGGCAGATTTAGGAGTTTCGTCCCATCAATTTGATGTTCCTGAAAGAGGTTTTTCAACTCGCTTTGACGCCGAATTAGATATGCGAATGAGTCAGAAAAATGATTTGAATGCCTATCGAGTAGTTAATGAATATGATGATGCAAATTTAAGAAGAGTGTTCTTAGATTATGGTGAATTGAAAAATGCACCCGTTTTGGCAAGAACTATCATCGAAGCTAGAGAGCATCAACCCATAAAAACCACAGATGAATTGAAAGAAGTTTTGGCGAAATATTTACCGGAAAGAGTTCGGAATAAAATATTGGCACAAATCTATCAAGCCATTCGAATTGAAGTCAATCAGGAAATGGATGTTTTGAAAGAATTTTTAGAACAATCCTTAGAAATATTGAGTCCTGGAGGAAGATTAAGCGTGATTTCCTACCATTCATTGGAAGACAGATTAGTAAAAAGATATATCAAAAACGGAATGTTCGAAGGCGAACCAGAGCGGGACTTTTTTGGAAATTTTTCAGTTCCTTTCAAAACCATTGGAAAACTGATTGTTCCAGATAATGCCGAAATTAAAATCAACAATAGAGCGAGAAGTGCCAAATTAAGAATAGCAGAAAAGATTTAATTAGTCAGAAAGAACAATGAAAAAAGGAGTTTATGACATATTAAAAGCGCGATTTCTTATTGAAGATGACGCCATAAAAAGTTGGAGATTTATCGTCTTCCTAATTGTTCTAGCCATTATTATGATTGCCAACACCCAACGTTTCGAACAAAAAGTATTTAAGATTGCCGAGCTTACAAATCAAGTGAAAGAACTGCGTTCAGAATTTGTAGATAGACGTTCCGAATTAATGAAATTAAGAATGGAATCGACAGTTTCGGAAAAGATGGTGGAAAGGCAAATTTTTCCATCGACAGTTCCCCCAATTAAAATAAAAGTTAGAAAAATAACAGAAGAAAAAAATTTCTTTCAAAAAATATGGCAGTAGAAGATAAAAATATATCCTACCGAATTTATCTGGTAGCTTTCGTCATCTTTTTGATGGCAATCGCTATTGTTATAAAATTGACCAATATTCAATGGGTCGAAGGCGATTATTATAGAAAATTAGCCAAAGAAAGAACCGTGAGAAATTTTGTTATTCCTGCCAATAAAGGAAATATTTATTCTGCCGATGGAAGTCTTTTGGCAACTTCAATTCCAAATTATGAAATCCGATTTGATGCTGTTGCTCCAAAACAAGAAGCGTTCGAAAAAAATGTAAAACCATTAGCCGATTCATTGTCACTTCTTTTGAGAAAACCAAGCGGTTTTTTTCTAAACGAATTGCGAAAAGCCAGAGCCAATAAAAATAGATATTATCTTGTAGCTAGGGATTTGAGTTATACCGAATTTGTAAAAATTAAAGGTTTTCCATTATTCAAATTAGGGGCTTACAAAGGTGGAATTATTATCGAACAAGAAACCGTTCGGGAACATCCAATTGGGAAAATTGCGGAACGAACCATTGGTTACGAAAGAAGAAATCCTGATGGAACACCCGATGGAAAAGGAATTGAATGGGCTTACAGAAAATACCTCAACGGAAAAGACGGGAAAATTTTAAAACAAAAAATTGCAAAAGGACAGTGGAAACCTATTCGTGACGTTAACGAAATTGACCCGCAAGATGGCTACGACGTGATATCTACAATTGATGTTTTTATACAAGATATTGCTCATCACGCCTTGTTGAAACAATTAGAAGAATATCAAGCAGATCACGGCTGTGTTGTGGT
This sequence comes from Lentimicrobium sp., assembly GCA_022758945.1. GTDB lineage: Bacteria > Bacteroidota > Bacteroidia > Flavobacteriales > Flavobacteriaceae > Flavobacterium. The sequence continues at coordinate 4,789 of JAEMQE010000137.1, forward strand.
TATGGAAACCAAAACAGGTAAGATAAAAGCCATTTCAAATTTAGGGAGAGATGTGGATGGTTCCTATTATGAAACCACAAATTATGCTTACGCCGAGTCTCACGAGCCGGGCTCTACCTTTAAATTAGTTGATTTAATGATCCTTTTAGAAGACAAAAAAATTGACACTAGTGCTGTTTTCAACACTTATGGAGGCGTCATTAAATATTCAGGAAAATCCGTAAGAGACTCACATAATGGTGGTTATGGAAAAATTTCTTTAGCACGAGGTTTCGAAGTTTCGTCGAATACAGTTATGGTTCAAGCGGTCTATAATAACTATAAAAATAATCCTTCCCAATTTGTCAATCATATTGATGCAATTGGGTTGAATAAAAAATTAGGATTGGAATTCAAAGGAGAAGGAATTCCATTTATCCCGCAACCAAAGGATAAAAACTGGTCCAATCTTTCGCTTCCTTGGATGGCTTTTGGATATGGAGTTTCGGTAACGCCTTTGCAAACACTTACTTTTTATAATGCTGTTGCCAATAATGGAGAAATGGTAAAACCACAAATTGTTTCCGAAATTAAACAATGGGACAAAACCATCAAAAAATATGATAAAGTCGTAATAAATCCAAAGGTGTGTTCTCAGGAAACCATCTTGAAACTGAAAGCGGTTTTATCGAACGTGGTAAAAAGAGGGACAGCAGCTAAATTGTATTCTAAAGATTTTTCAATGGCAGGAAAAACAGGGACAGCTGCGGCCAACTATAGAACTAATGGGGGCGCAGATAAATATTATATCTCTTCATTCGTGGGTTATTTTCCTGCTGAAAACCCTAAATATTCTTGTATTGTTGTGGTTCACAAGCCAAACACTTCAAAAAATAATTATTACGGCGCTGATGTGGCTGGACCCGTTTTCAAGCGAATAGCACAGAAAATTTTTACCGATGCACCTTCGACAAATGAGATAAAAAATATCAACAAAAACATACCAAAACAAGAAAGCGATTACGATAGTTATTTTGCAAAATCACAAAAACAGCAATCTTCTATTGTTCCAAATGTTAAAGGGATGTCAGGAATGGATGCAGTAGCTTTATTTGGAAATCTTGGAATGAAAGTGAAAATAATTGGCATTGGAAAAGTAAAAAAACAATCCATACAAGCAGGAGAAAATTTAGATAAAAACTCAACTATAACATTAGAATTATCGTGATTATTTTAAGAGAAATAATATACAAAGTCGCCATCGAAGCCGTGAAAGGTTCGACGGATATTGCTATCAATAAAATGGATTTTGATTCCAGAAAAATTGAGGCCAACGATGTTTTTGTGGCTATTCGTGGCACGATTTCAAACGGTCACGATTTTATTGAAACTGCTATTTGGAACGGCGCTATTGCAGTTGTTTGTGACACTCTTCCTGAAACAATTACAAAAGGGATTACTTATATTCAGGTAAAAGACACCAATAAAGCCCTAGCTTATATGGCTGCCAATTATTTTGAAAATCCATCAGAAAAGTTGAAATTAATTGGTATTACTGGAACCAATGGCAAAACCACAGTTGCTTCATTATTGTACCAATTGTTTAAAAAAGCAGGTTTCAAAGTAGGACTTTTGTCCACAGTAAAAATTTTAGTTGATGATTTAGAATACAAAGCAACTCACACCACACCCGATTCCATTACGATAAATCATTATCTGGCAGCAATGGTTGAAACCGGCGTTGAATACTGTTTTATGGAAGTGAGTTCGCACGGAATTCATCAAAAACGTACTGAAGCCTTGCATTTCGTTGGCGGAATTTTCACCAATTTATCGCACGACCATTTAGATTATCATCCCACTTTTGCTGAATATCGAGATGTGAAAAAATCGTTTTTCGACAATTTGCCAAAATCGGCTTTTGCCTTATCGAATATCGATGATAAAAACGGCCAAGTGATGCTACAAAATACGGTTGCCAAAAAACTGACTTATGCTTTAAAATCTTATGCTGATTATAAAGCTCAAATCCTAGAAAATCAATTGTCTGGATTGTTGTTGAAAATAAATGGTAATGAAGTTTGGGTAAAACTCATTGGCACTTTCAACGCCTATAATTTATTGGCAATTTATGGAACGGCCATTCAATTAGGATTGGAAAGTTTGGAAGTGCTTCGATTATTGTCTGATTTAGAAAGTGTTTCAGGTCGTTTTCAATTTATTGTTTCCAATTTGAATATTACAGCGATTGTAGATTATGCACACACGCCAGACGCATTGGAAAACGTGTTGAAAACTATCAATGACATTCGCACTAAAAACGAACAATTGATTACAGTTGTAGGTTGTGGTGGCAACAGAGATAAAGCTAAAAGACCAATTATGGCAGGTATTGCCACTGAACTAAGTGATAAAGTTATCCTGACTTCTGACAATCCAAGAAATGAAGATCCAGAAGTTATTATCAATGAAATGGAACAAGGTGTAGCGCCTCAAAATTATAAAAAATCACTATCGATTACGGATAGAAAACAAGCTATAAAAACGGCTTGCCAATTGGCTCAGCCCAATGATATAATTTTAATAGCAGGAAAAGGACACGAAACTTATCAGGAAATTCAAGGCGTTCGCCACGATTTTGATGATATGAAAATTGTAAAAGAATTACTAAACCAACTCAATAAATAGAAATCTATGCTATACTACTTATTTGAATATTTAGACAAAACAATGGACATTCCTGGAGCAGGAGTTTTTCAATACATTACATTCAGATCAGCATTGGCATTTATGCTTTCCTTGCTTTTATCCACTATTTATGGTAAAAGGGTGGTTGGTTTTTTGCGTAATCAACAAATAGGGGAAACGGTTCGGGAGCTTGGATTGGCTGGTCAAAACGAAAAAGCTGGAACACCAACAATGGGTGGTTTGATTATCATTTTTGCAACATTAATTCCCGTATTTCTTTTTGCCAAATTGCATAATATCTACATTGTATTGTTAATTGTAACCACCTTATGGATGGGAACCATTGGATTTATTGACGATTACATCAAAATTTTCAAAAAAGACAAACAAGGATTGAAAGGGATATTCAAGGTTTTCGGGCAAGTGGGTTTAGGTTTGATTGTAGGTTCAGTTCTGTATTTTAATCCAACTGTAACTGTAAGAACCGATACTAGTAATAGCGATATTTTCAAAGTCACTTCAGAAAATGTGATTAAACAAGCTCCAGTTTACGAAAAATCTACGGCAACCACGATTCCTTTCTTCAAAAATAATGAATTTGATTATGCTGAAGTATTGGCTTGGACAGGCGAAGGTTATGAAAAATGGGCGTGGCTAATTTTTATTCCAATGGTAATTTTTATTATTACTGCAGTTTCTAACGGAGCTAATTTAACCGATGGAATAGATGGATTAGCTGCAGGAACATCTGCGGTTTCGGTTCTGGCGTTGGGGATTTTTACTTTCGTTTCGGGAAATATTATTTTCTCCAATTATTTGAATATTATGTATATCCCTTATTCGGGAGAAATGACTGTTTTTATTGCCGCTTTTGTGGGAGCATTAATCGGATTTCTTTGGTATAATTCATATCCAGCAACGGTGTTTATGGGAGATACAGGAAGTTTAACAATTGGTGGAGTCATTGCCGTTCTAGCGATTGCTGTTCGAAAAGAGTTGCTGATTCCTTTATTATGCGGAATATTTTTGGTCGAAAATTTCTCAGTGGTTTTACAAGTTGCTTATTTTAAATATACTAAAAAACGCTTTGGCGAAGGCCGAAGAATCTTTCTAATGGCACCTTTGCATCATCATTATCAAAAGAAAGGCTATCACGAAAGTAAAATTGTAACTCGATTTTGGATTGTTTCCATAATGCTGGCCATATTATCAATTGTGACTTTAAAACTACGTTAAAATCAATTACGAATTAAAAATTACGAATTACGATGTTGTAAAGAATTATGAAAGAAAATATAGTACAACAGAAATCATTTCAATTTGCTATTAGGATTATTAATTTTTATAAGTATTTGGTAGCTGACAAAAAAGAATTTGTATTGAGCAAACAAATTTTTAGGAGTGGAACTTCAATAGGTGCAAATATTGAGGAATCAATTGGGGGTCAATCAGACAAAGATTTTCTTTCTAAAATAAGTATTTCTTATAAAGAAGCCAGAGAAACTATTTATGGGTTGAAACTTCTTAAAGAAACAAATTATATAAAAAGCGAAGAATTTGAAAGCCTTTTTTATGACGCAGAAGAAATTTGCAAGATATTAGGAAGCATTCAAATTGCAATAAAAAAAAATTAGTAAGCAGTAATTGCAGGTTAGGTTTTGATTTCGGGAAGATTTAAAATTCGTAATTCGTAATTCGTAATTCAAATGAAAAGATTAGTAATTCTTGGTGGTGGCGAAAGCGGTGTTGGAACCGCAATCCTTGGTAAGAAAAAAGGGTATGATGTTTTTGTTTCCGATTATGGAAAAATAAAGGAAAATTATAAAGAAGTTCTTATTATTAATGGCATTGCTTGGGAGGAAGAGAAACACACAGAAGAACTGATTTTGAATGCGGATGTTGTAATGAAAAGTCCGGGAATTCCAGAAAAAAAATCGCCAATAGTAAAAAAATTGCTCGAAAAAGGTATTCCAGTAATTTCAGAAATTGAGTTTGCAGCGCCATTTACAAAAGCAATCACGATAGGAATCACGGGAAGCAACGGGAAGACAACAACAACAATGTTGACCTATCATTTGCTAAAATCAGCAGGGTTGAATGTAGGATTGGGAGGCAACATTGGAAAGAGTTTTGCTTGGCAGGTTGCAGATGATAAATACGATAGTTATGTGTTGGAATTAAGCAGTTTTCAGTTGGACGGAATCATAGATTATAAACCACACATTGTCATAATTACCAATATAAGTCCAGATCATTTAGACCGATACGATTACAAATATGAAAAATATGTTGCTTCAAAATTTAGAATAACAATGAACCAAACCGAGGAAGATTTTCTCATTTATGATGCAGATGACGAAGCAATAGCAGAATGGTTCAAAAACAATAAAACAAAAGCCCAATTAATTCCTTTTTCATTGGAAAAAACATTTGAAAAAGGAGCATTTATAAAAGATAAAAATATGGAAGTAAACATCATCAACGAAGAAGAATTCACAATGGAGACTGAGACTATGGCACTTGAAGGCAAGCACAATATGAAAAACGCAATGGCAGCGACTTCTGTGGCAAAATTGATGAAAATTAGAAATGCGACAATCAGAGAAAGTTTGTCCAATTTTCAAGGAGTGGAACATCGTTTGGAGAAAGTGTTGAAAATTCAAAATGTACAATATATCAACGATTCAAAAGCTACGAATGTAAACGCTACTTTTTTTGCTTTGGACAGTATGAATACGCCAACAGTTTGGATTGTGGGTGGAGTTGATAAAGGAAATGATTACAATGAATTGATGTCTTTGGTTCGCGAAAAAGTGAAAGCAATTCTTTGTCTGGGTGTTGATAATAAGAAAATTATTGATGTTTTCGGTAACGTAGTTGATATTATGATTGAAGTAAATACTATGGAAGATGCTGTGAAAATGGCTCAACGTTTAACCGAAAAAGGAGACACGGTATTGTTGTCACCAGCTTGCGCTAGTTTCGATTTATTCGAAAATTACGAAGACAGAGGAAATCAATTTAAACAAGCAGTAAGAAATTTATAATTTTAGAGTTAAGATTTTAGAATTTAGATTTGTAAAATAGAAATGAAGTAATGAATTCTTTTTATGACAACTAATGAACTTAAATTAAGAACAAAGAATTTTTCTTTGATGGTAATTGATTTGGTAGAAAAATTACCCAATTCTATTTCTGTTAGAGTTATTGCTAATCAAATTGTTAAAAGTGGAACATCAGTTGGCGCCAATTATAGAGCAGTTTGTAGGGCTAGAAGCGATAGAGAGTTTGTTTCTAAAATGAATATAGTTTTAGAAGAAGCTGATGAAACTTTGTTTTGGATAGAAATAATTATGGCTAAACAATGGATTAGCAACTCGGAATTGGAGGTTATTTGGAAAGAAGGAAACGAATTAATAGCCATTTTTGTTAGTTCTTTAAAAACAGTTAATAACAGAATTAATGAACAAAATAAATCATAACCCGCAAGAATCTAAACTCTAAACTCTAAAATTTAATAACACAAGAATCTAAAATCTAAACTCTAAACTCTAAAATTTAATAACACAAGAATCTAAAATCTAAACTCTTAAATCTAAAATAAAAAATGAAAGAACTAATAAACAATCTAAAAGGAGACAGAGTAATATGGTCATTCGTGGCTTTATTAGCATTGTTTTCGTTTATGCCTGTTTTTAGTGCGAGTAGTAATTTGGCCTATATTGGCCACGGAACCGGAAATACGATTAGTTATTTGTTAAAGCATTTGGCTCATATTTTCATTGGTTTCATCATTATTTATTGGGTTCATAAAGTACCATTTCATTATTACAGAGGAATTTCTAAGATAGCTTTGCCAATAGTTTGGTTGTTATTAGGGTACACAATGATAAAAGGAACTGTTATCGCAGGAGCCAATGCCAGTCGATGGATACAAATACCATTTATTGGAATATCCTTTCAGACATCAACATTTGCGGCTATTGTTTTGTTTGTTTTTACAGCAAAATATTTAGCAAAAAAACGAGAAGAAGAAATTAGTTTTAAAGACTCCCTTATAGAACTTTGGCTTCCTATTTTTATAACTTTAGGATTTATTTTGCCATCCAATTTCTCAACAGCAGCCTTGATATTTTCAATGATTTTAATGCTGACTTTCGTGGGCAAATATCCTTTGAAATATTTAGGATTCATAATTGGAGCTGGATTTGCTGCACTACTATTATTTATTTTGTTGGCCAAGGCATTTCCTGATTCTCATTTGTTTAGTAGAGTCAATACTTGGGAAAGTAGAATTGAAAATTTCAGAACGAACAAGCCAGGCGAAGACGATTATCAAATCGAGAAAGCAAAAATCGCTATTGCTTCAGGTGGAATTTACGGACTTGGACCAGGAAAAAGTGTTCAGAAACATTTTCTGCCACAATCGTCTTCCGATTTTATTTATGCCATTATTGTTGAAGAATGGGGATTAATAGGCGGTTTGGGAATTTTATTTTTGTACTTATTGTTGTTTTTTAGATTTGTAATTGCCGCTCATAAAGCCAATTCATTGTTTGGAAAGTTACTAGTGGTTGGACTTGGTTTCCCTCTGATTTTTCAGGCGATGATTAATATGGCTGTTGCTGTCGAATTATTGCCGGTTACAGGACAAACTTTGCCGTTGATAAGTAGCGGAGGAAGTTCTATTTGGATGACGTGTATTGCATTGGGAATCATTATCAATGTGACCAAAAAAGAGGAAGAAATTGCCCAAGAAATGAGCGATAAAGCGAGAAGAGAAGCAGCGTTACAAAAACTAATTGACAAACAATTAGAAGAAGAAAACGAGGCCGAGAATGAGTCTCAGGAAGACTATTCTATCCAAGATAATGCGAGTAATCCAATGAATGCAGTTTTGAATAAATAATTTGTCGAAAAAATGAAAAAATTGAAATTCATATTAAGTGGAGGCGGAACTGGAGGACATATCTATCCTGCGGTTGCAATTGCGAATGAATTGAAATCTCGTTTTCCTGATGCCGAATTTCTTTTTGTGGGTGCAAAAGACAAAATGGAAATGCAAAAAGTTCCTCAAGCGGGTTACAAAATTGAAGGGCTTTGGATTGCCGGTTTACAACGAAAATTAACTTTGCAAAACGCAATGTTTCCTTTTAAATTAATGGATAGTTTGTTGAAATCTAGAAAAATAATTAAACAATTCAAACCTAATGTGGTGGTTGGAACAGGAGGTTTTGCATCTGGACCGTTATTGCAAATGGCAAATATGCTGAATATTCCAACGGTGATTCAAGAACAAAATTCTTATCCTGGAATTACCAATAAAATATTAAGCAAAAAAGCAAATAAAATTTGTGTTGCCTACGAAAACTTGGAACGATTTTTTCCAAAACAAAAAATGATTTTGACTGGAAATCCGGTGCGTCAAGATTTAATTGATATCGAAAGTAAAAGAGAAGAAGCGATTCAGTATTTCAATTTAGATGCCAATAAAAAAACATTGTTGGTTCTTGGCGGAAGCCTTGGCGCCAGAAGAGTCAACCAATTAATAGAAAAAGAATTGGATAATTTTCTTTCTCAAGATGTGCAGGTTATCTGGCAATGCGGGAAATTGTATTTTGAGGATTACAAGAAATACAATGCAAATAATGTTCAGGTTTTAGCGTTTATTGACAGAATGGATTTGGTTTATGCTGCTGCAGATATTATGATTTCACGTGCTGGTGCATCATCTGTTTCGGAGTTGTGTATCGTGGGGAAACCTGTGATTTTCATTCCTTCTCCAAATGTTGCCGAAGACCATCAAACTAAAAATGCAAAATCAATAGTTGATAAAAAAGGAGCTTTAATGCTAAAGGAATCCGAATTAGATTCCCAATTCAGTCTTGTTTTTGAAGCCTTGTTGAAAGATCAGGGAAAACAAGATCTGTTGAGTAAAAATATTAAGCATTTGGCTTTGCCACACGCTACAAAACAAATAGTTGATGAAATTATAAAACTAATACAATAATGTTCAATATAACAAATTTTGAGAAATCAATAGAAACTGTCATTCTGAAAAGAGGCAAAGATTATTTTTTAAATGGAAACGTAGCTGAACTCGAAGAAAACGAAAGTGTTTGGACTGCCGAAGTGGATGGCACAGAATCATATAATGTAGAGGTTTCAATAAATAAAAATCTTGAAGTTGCTCGATATTTTTGTGACTGTCCTTATGACGGAATGATTTGCAAACATACGGTTGCTGTGTTTTATGCAATTCGAAAAGAATTAGATAAGACTATGCCATTAATTCCTAAAAAAAATGTTTTTGAAACTATCTTGCAAAAAACATCCGCTTCGGAATTTCAAGATTTTATTCGTTCATACACCATTAAAAATAAAAAATTTAAAACCGAATTCGAACTTTATTTTTCCGAAAAAGATGACAGAATAGACATTGAAGCAAAATATTCAGACTTATTTAAAAAAATTACTAGAAAATATACAAATCAAGGATTTATAGATTATCGTTCGACTAATGGTTATTCAAACGAAGTAAATAAATTAATTGATACAGGTTTTAAATATATTGAGAATAACAACGTTAAAGATGCCTTTTTGTTAGTGAAAGCCATTTTATATCCGTTAACGGAAACTATTGAGTATAGCGATGATTCAAATGGAAGTATAGGAAGTTCCATCGAAAACGCAATAGAATTGCTTGATAAAATAGTCGAAAAACCAAATATTGCTTTTGATATGAAGGAGCAGGTTTTTAATTTTACTAGAAACGAGCTAAATAAAAAAATATACTTTGATTATGGCGATTTTGGTGATGGACTCCTTTCAGTTTTCAAGAAATTAGCAATTCATCTAAATAAATCAAATGTTTTTATAGAATATATTGATCAGGAAGTAGCAAAACTAATAGGTAAATATGACAATTATAGAAAAGAAAGTCTTCAAAAATTAAAGATTCAATTTTTACAAGAATTGGGTAGAAATGATGAAGCAGAAAATGTCATATTACAAAATATGGATATTGTTGAAGTTAGGATGAATGAAGTTAAAAAAGCTATCAGTAAAGAAGATTATAATACTGCAAAAAAATTGATTAGTGAGGGAATAAAAATAGCGGAAAACAAATCGCATTCTGGTACAGTTTCTCAATGGAATATGGAGTTATTGCAAATAGCTGTTTTAGAAAAGGATATAACAATTGTTAGACATTTTACAAAACATTTTGCTTTTGATCGAGGTTTCTCAAAAGAATATTACAATCAATGGAAAGCAACTTTTAATGAAGAAGATTGGAAAAATGAAATTGAAAGTCATATTGTTCAGACAGTCGAAAAAATAACTAAGAAATGGAAACAAAACTATAAAAACGATTATTGGCATCCCAAAAACCCTCCTATAATTTCTTCCGAACTTCCTTCTATTTATATAACAGAAGGATATTTAGATCGATTGTTAGCATTGGTACAAATAGCAAACAATTTAGATACTACTTTAAATTATCATTCGGAATTAATAAAAAAATTTCCAACAGAGTTGTTGAATATATATATCCCAACATTAGAGAATTATGGGTTGAAAGTTAGTGATCGGTCAGGTTATGCAGATTTAGTAAATAAAATGAAAAGAGTAATTAAAGACATTCCCGAAGGAAAGCAAGATATACTGTCAGTTGCACGTAGTTTGAAAGAAAGATTTTCTACAAAACCACGCCGCCCAGCAATGATCGAAGAACTTGATAAAATATTAAAATAAATCCCCTCTACGCAAAGTCTCTGACTTTGAGTATGTGACAAGTGGTCACTGACCGCCTTAAATTGAAAAGAGTAGAATTATTTTAATGGTAAAAGACCATTCAGCACTTCAACAAAGTCAGAGACTTTGCGGAGCAGAAGAAGAAAAGAAAAAAGTATAAACAATAAAAAGAGACTTTGTGTCTTAGCGCCTTCGCGGCAAACAAAAAATGAATCTAAATCAAATACATAACGTCTATTTCATAGGCATCGGAGGAATTGGAATGAGTGCTTTGGCGCGTTATTTCAAAGCCATCGGCAAGAATGTGTCTGGTTATGATAAAACCGAAACTGAACTTACCAAAGAGTTGCATAAACTTGGGATTAATATTCATTTTGAGGATAATATCGATTTGATTCCAGAGGATTATTACATTGAAAACACATTGGTAGTGATCACTCCGGCAGTTCCAAAAACACATTCAGAATGGAATTATTTCTTAGAAAGAGATTATGAAGTAAAGAAAAGAGCCGAAGTTCTTGGAATAATTACAAAAGACACATTCTGTTTTGCAGTTGCAGGAACACACGGAAAAACAACTACTTCTGGAATTCTTGGACATATTTTATTTCAAAGTGGTGTTGATGTTACAGCATTTGTCGGTGGAATTGTTGAAAATTATAATTCGAATTTAATAGGAAACGGAAAAACAATAACGGTTGTTGAAGCTGATGAATTTGACCGTTCGTTTTTACATTTGCACCCAGATATTGCTTGCGTAACCTCGATGGATGCGGATCATTTGGATATTTATGGCGACAAATCAGCCATAGAAGCTTCATTTAGAGAATTTGCAGACAAAGTGGATGATAAATCCAAACTTTTTATCACAAAAGATTTGCCAATAAAAGGAGTTACTTGTGCAGTAAATCAAGATGCTGATTTTACTGCATTTAATATAAGAATTATCAACAGTCAATATGTTTTTGATGTCAAAACACCATCGGAAACATTACAAAATATAGAATTCGGTTTGCCCGGAAAACACAATTTGATGAACGCATTAATGGCATTAGCAATGGCAAAAACTTTCGGCCTCCCAACCGAAGACATTGCTAGTGCCTTGCTTTCATTCAAAGGAATAAAAAGAAGATTTTCTTATCAAATTAAAACCGAAAAGTTGGTTTATATTGATGATTATGCACATCACCCAACCGAAATAAATGCGGTTCATCAAGCGGTTCGAGAATTGTATCCGGACAAAAAAGTTTTGGCTATTTTTCAGCCTCATTTGTTTAGCAGAACCAAAGATTTTGCAGATAATTTTGCCCAAAGTCTTGCTGCATTTGACGAAGTAATTTTATTGGATATTTATCCAGCAAGAGAATTGCCAATGGAAGGAATTACCTCAAGTTGGTTATTAGATAAAATAAAAAATATTAATAAAAAATTAGTGTCAAAACAGGAATTGATTTCTTCTGTTTTAGAAAGTGATGCAACTGTTATTGTGACCATTGGTGCAGGAGATATTGGGGAAATGGTATCATCAATTAAAAAAGCGTTAAATGAAACTATTTAATTGGACAAATATTCGATTGGTGCTAATGTTTTCATTGGTAATTTTCCTGTTTTCGTTTACCTCAAATCGAAATAACAATAGAAAATTGTCAAAATCCGTTGTTGTTTTTGTAGGAGATAACGCTCCTTTTGTAGATCAGGAAACGGTTAATAAATTGTTAATAGAAAATAATAAAGACGCAAAAAGTATAGGTAAAGATAAATTAGATTTGAATAGATTGGAAAAGGCGCTAAACGCACAAGAAATGATTGAAAAATCAGATGTGTTTGTGAGCATTGATGGGGTATTAAAAGCAGTAGTTAAACAAAAAACTCCTATAGCCAGAGTTTTTGACGGGGACAATTCTTTCTATATTGACTACGAGGGAAATACAATGCCGTTGTCAGCAAATTTTACGGCTAGAGTTCCACTTGTTTCGGGGGAAATTAATAAAAAAAATAGCGAAAAATTAGCCGAATTATTTCGGATAATATATGACGATGCGTTTTTGAAAAAAAACATCATTGGTGTTCAGATTATGCCAAATGGAAGCTTAAAAATGCTTAACAGAAATTACAATTATCAAATTGATTTTGGTGGAACCATAAGAATGAAAGCTAAATTCAATAATTACAAAGCGTTTTTTCAAAAAGCGGTTTTAGATAGTTCGCTTTATAAATATAAAACAATTGATCTCAGATTTGAGCAACAAGTAGTGTGTACTAAATAATAGATAATGGAAAAAGAGAATATTGCAGTAGGTCTAGATATTGGGACAACAAAAATAGTTGCCATGATAGGCAAGAAAAATGAGTACGGAAAACTAGAGATTTTGGGTGTTGGAAAATCCAAAAGTTTAGGTGTGGCCAGAGGTGTTGTAAACAATATCACTCAAACGATACAATCGATTCAGCAGGCTGTTCTTGAAGCAGAAAATAAGTCGGGTTATAAAATAAAAGATGTGGTTGTGGGAATTGCCGGCCAACATATTCGCAGTATTCAGCACAGTGATTATATCATTAGAAAAAATGCAGAAGAAGTAATAGGCGGCAATGATATTCAGCTTTTGATTGATCAGGTAAATAAATTGGCGATGTTGCCTGGAGAAGAAATAATCCACGTTTTGCCACAAGAATTTAAAATCGACGGACAATCTGAAATTAAAGAACCTATTGGAATGTACGGCGGAAGATTAGAATCCAGTTTTCACGTTGTGGTTGGGCAAGCTTCTTCAATAAGAAATGTGGGAAGATGTATCCAAAGTTCAGGAATTGAATTATCTGGATTAACCTTGGAACCATTAGCTTCAGCTGATGCAGTTTTAAGTCAGGAAGAAAAAGAAGCCGGAGTTGCTTTAATTGATATTGGTGGCGGAACAACAGATTTGGCTATTTTCAAAGATGGAATTATTCGTCACACAGCAGTTATTCCTTTTGGAGGAAATGTAATTACCGACGATATCAAAGAAGGCTGTTCCATTATCGAAAAGCAAGCTGAATTATTGAAAGTAAAATTCGGATCGGCTTGGCCAGGAGAAAACAAAGACAACGAAATTGTTTCGATTCCAGGTTTAAGAGGAAGAGAGCCAAAAGAAATTTCGTTAAAGAATTTATCCAAAATAATTCACGCACGTGTTGTTGAAATTATAGAACAGGTTTTTACCGAAATAAAAGATTACGGACACGAAGATCCACGTAAAAAATTGATTGCAGGAATTGTTCTTACTGGAGGTGGAGCACAATTGAATCACATCAAACAACTGGTTGAATACATCACCGGAATGGATACCAGAATAGGATACCCTAACGAACATTTGGCTGGGAATTCTGACGAAGAAATATCAAGTCCTTTATATGCAACAGCAGTAGGATTAGTAATGAACAGCATTGAAAATAAAACACAAAGTGCTATAAGAATTGATACTGTAGTGCCAGAAAAGACCTCTGTTAAACCGCCAGTTTATCAGAAACAAGAAATTGAGGAACCAAGAAATGAGATTGTAGAGGAAGAAGTTATAAAAGAAGAATCTACAGGAAAAAGAATACAGCGATCTTTCTTTGACAGATACGTCGATAAGATTAAAGATTTCTTGGATAATGCAGAATAAAAATAAGGAACAAATTAAATATATAAAAATAATAAAAACCCAATAAGATGATGAGCAACTCAGAATTTGGAAGCATTTCATTTGATTTACCCAAAAACCAATCAAATGTAATAAAAGTTATTGGTGTAGGCGGAGGTGGAAGTAATGCCATAAACCACATGTTTAAACAAGGTATTAAAGGCGTAGATTTTATCGTTTGTAATACTGATTCACAAGCTTTGGATAACAGTTCTGTGCCAAACAAAATTCAGTTAGGCGTGAACTTGACCGAAGGACTTGGAGCAGGAGCAAACCCAGATGTTGGGCAACAATCAGCAATTGAAAGTATAGCTGAAATTGAAAAAATGCTTGACAGTAACACCAAAATGGTTTTTATCACCGCAGGAATGGGTGGAGGAACCGGAACCGGTGCAGCGCCTGTAATTGCTCAATTGGCCAAAGAAAGAGACATTTTAACTGTTGGGATTGTAACTTTACCTTTCTCTTTTGAAGGAAAAGTTCGTCAAGAGCAAGCGCTTATTGGAATTGATAAATTACGCAAACAAGTCGATTCGTTGATCGTTATCAATAACAATAAATTAAGAGAAGTATATGGGAATTTAGGTTTTAAAGCTGGATTTTCAAAAGCAGATGAAGTTTTGGCTACAGCCTCAAGAGGGATTGCCGAAGTAATCACACATCATTACACTCAAAATATCGATTTAAAAGATGCCAAAACCGTTTTGGCAAATAGCGGAACTGCTATTATGGGTTCGTCTGTTTCTTCAGGTGAAAACAGAGCTAAAGAAGGAATTATTTCAGCATTGGATTCTCCTTTATTGAATGATAATAAAATCACTGGTGCCAAAAACGTATTGTTGCTCATCGTTTCTGGTTCTGATGAAATCACGATTGATGAAATAGGTGAAATCAATGATTTTATCCAGAATGAAGCAGGTCATAATGCCAATATTATTATGGGTGTAGGCGAGGATGAATCTCTTGGCGACGCTATTTCAATAACAATAATTGCAACAGGATTTGACGTTGAACAACAACGCGAAATTGTAAATACAGAACCAACAAAGATTATTCACACGCTTGAGGACGAACAAAAAAGCGTTCATGATTTGACAAAAAAAATTGTTCCTTCATTTAATTGGGATAATAATGAATCTCAGGTAGTTAATACAGCTGAAAGAATTGTTTTCGAATTATTAGAAGATATCGTTGCTGAAGAACCTGCAAAAGTTGTAATCAACAGTGAAGAGCTAATAGGAATGACTGAATTTATTAAAAATTTAGACGTGACTTTCGAAATAGTTTCTCCTATTAAAGATCTTGACTTTGTAGTTTCGTCAAATAAAGTTAAGGACATAAATGTGGTTGAACCAAAAGTTTTCGTAAAAGAAGAACAAGCTACTTTTTCATTTGATTTACCCCTTTTTAAGGCTGAACCAGTAAAAAAAGAGGAAAACAAAATCCTGTTTGAACTAACAAATGAGACTCGAGATATTAAAGTGAACGAGCCTGTTCAATTTGTTCCAGTAACGGAATTGACTGACAACGGAATCATCAGATATTCTCTTGAAGAATATACAGAGATGGAGAATACCTTATTGGATTCTAAGCCAACAACAACAGCAATTGAAGAAGTACCTGAAGAGATGAATATTACAATGAAGCAGGTAGATGTTGTTTCAAATACATCTTCAACTTTCGATACTATTTCTCCAATGGATATGTCAATTCAGGAAGCGTTGAAATTCAGATCTGATGAAAGAAGAAAAAAACTAAAGGAATTCAATTATAAATTCCACAATAATATTTCAAAAATTGATGAATTAGAAAGAGAACCTGCCTACAAAAGACTAGGAATAGATCTTTCTAAACCACAAGTAAACAGCACGAATTCAAGAATTTCAGTAGGAACAGACAGCAATGACGACCTTCAACTGCGTTCCAATAATTCGTACTTACACGATAATGTTGACTAACTAATTCAAAACCAAATTGCCCGACCCGAAAATTAATTTTAATTTTCGGGTTATTTTTTACCCATTCAATAAGTAAGGACGAAGTAATCAGTTGTTAATTCCATTAAATTTCTTTAAATTTGTCGGGCCTTAATCCAGCTGTTCATTTCAAGCTTTTTTTCAAAAATGCTTTTTTCCAAGAACATAAAAGAGCTTCCTTTGGTCGCTTTTTAAGTTCAGGAAAAAATACATTTTCTCATAAAAAGGCTTTTCACTTCCATCTGGGGCAAGTCAGAATAAAATAATATCGTAACACACAAATCATAAATTAGTATGAGCTTATCAACACAAATCATGGAGGACATCAAAACCGCCATGAGAGCCAAAGATACTGTAGCATTAGAAGCTTTAAGAGCTATTAAATCCGAAATTCTTTTAGCTCAGACAGCAACAGGATCAAAAGAAGAAATCACAGCAGCAGACGAAATCAAATTGCTTCAAAAATTAGTTAAAACTCGTAAGGATAGTGCTAAAATTTATACAGAACAAAACCGTATGGACTTGGCTGAACCTGAATTGGCCCAAATTGCCGTGATCGAAAAATTCTTGCCAGCACAAATGAGCGACGCCGAAGTAGAAGCCGTTATTGCAAAAATCATTGCCGAAACTGGAGCAACTGGTATTGCTTCTATGGGAAAAGTAATGGGATTAGCGTCGGCACAATTAGGCGGAACTGCCGAAGGAAAGACCATTTCGACAATCGTTAAAAAACTTTTAGTGTAAATAATTACGTATTTCAAATTACGTTTTCATAATTCGTAATTTGAAATACGTAATTAAAATATTGGCTGCGTAGTTCAACTGGATAGAATATCAGATTTCGACTCTGAGGGTTACAGGTTCGAACCCTGTCGCGGTCACCACAAAAAAATCCAAAGATTTTGTCTTTGGATTTTTTATTATAAGCTATTTTAAAATTCTTAAAAAGTGGTCAACTTCTTTAAATCTGCAATGGTTGCAGTTGGATTTTCGGCTTTGAAAACAAAGCTTCCTGCTACAAGAACATCGGCTCCAGCTTCTACTAATTGCTTTGCATTTTTATTGGTTACACCACCATCAATTTCGATAATTGTATTTGCGCCTTTTCGAGCAATTAAATCTTTTAATTTTCTAACTTTCGAATACGTGTTTTCAATAAAGGATTGTCCTCCAAAACCAGGATTCACGCTCATAATCAAAACCATATCAATATCATTGATAACATCTTCTAATAAATCTACATTAGTATGTGGATTTAACGCTACTCCAGCTTTCATTCCTTCAGCTTTAATGGCCTGTAAGGTTCTGTGAAGATGCGGACATGCTTCATAATGAACGCATAATACATTTGCACCTAATTCCGCAAAAGTTTTGATATATCGGTCTGGATCAACAATCATCAAGTGGACATCGATTGTTTTCTTGGCGTGTTTCGCAATGGCAGCCAAGACTGGCATCCCAAAGGATATGTTGGGAACAAAAACACCATCCATAATATCAATATGGAACCAATCGGCTTCACTGTTATTGATCATTTCAATGTCTCGTTGTAAATTGGCAAAATCAGCAGCAAGAACTGATGGTGCGATAAGTGTATTCTTCATTGTTTGGTTGTTACGTTGAGATGCACCGCAGTGCATCTTTACAAGTTGTGTTGTTTTTGCAAAAGTAGAATTTTAACCGTAAAGTTTGCAAAGTTTTTCGCAAAGTTCACGAAGAAGAACTTTATGAAGCATAGATTCGACCAAGAATTTCTGTTTCTAGTTCCCTTCCCTTTGGGAAGGGCTAGGGAGGGCTAATAAAAAACTCCGGTAATCAGCCGGAGTTTCAATCATCAATCAAAAAACGAACAGTTAATCAGACCGTCGTTACTTGTCACCCTGAGCGGAGTCGAAGGGTTATCCTAAATAGGTTTTTAATATTTTACTTCTTGAAGTGTGTTTCAATCTGCGAATGGCTTTTTCTTTAATCTGACGAACGCGTTCACGAGTCAGGTCGAAAGTTTCTCCTATTTCTTCTAATGTCATTGGGTGTTGATCGCCAAGACCAAAATACAAACGAACCACATCAGCTTCTCTTGGAGTCAATGTTTCTAATGAACGCTCAATTTCGGTACGCAATGATTCTTGAATTAAGTTTCGGTCTGGATTTGGCGATTCACCAGAACGCAATACATCATATAGGTTTGAATCTTCTCCTTCAACAAGTGGTGCATCCATAGAAAGGTGACGACCCGAGTTTTTCATAGATTCTCTTACGTCGTTTACGGTCATATCCAATTCTTTGGCAATTTCCTCAGCTGTTGGTGGTCTTTCATTAGATTGCTCTAACAAAGCGTACATTTTGTTGATTTTATTGATAGAACCAATTTTGTTCAAAGGCAAACGAACGATACGCGATTGTTCGGCCAAAGCTTGCAAAATGGATTG
>JAEMQE010000220.1 GCA_022758945.1 Lentimicrobium sp.
GTACCCTAATTCTTGCCTTTTCCTTTGGCACAACTGGAAAAAAGAAACCAATAACATAAATCCCTTTTTTTAACAATTCATTTGCCATAGTCTGGGCTAATTTTGCATCATATAACATCACAGGAACAATCGCAGAATCACCATCTATAATGTCGAAACCTGCTTTTTTCATTCCTGCTTTAAAATAATTCGTGTTCCATTCAAGTTTATCCCGAAGAGTTGTGTCTTTTTCCAACAATTCAAAAACCTTGATGGAAGCACCAACGATTGCCGGTGCCAATGAATTAGAAAACAAATAAGGCCTTGACCGTTGACGCAACAATTCAATAATTTCTTTCTTAGAAGTAGTATATCCTCCCATTGCTCCGCCAAGTGCTTTTCCTAATGTTCCTGTTATTATATCAACCCTTCCCATTACTCCTTTTGCTTCGAGTGTTCCTTTTCCTGTTGCGCCTATAAATCCAGCTGCGTGGCATTCATCTACCATAACCATTGCGTCATATTTATCGGCTAAATCGCAAATCTTATCCAAAGGTGCGACAACACCATCCATCGAAAAAACTCCATCGGTCACAATCAGTTTAAAACGAGCTCCTGCCTCATTGGCTTTTATTAATTGTTGTTCCAAATCTTCCATATTGGAATTTTCGTAACGAAATCGAGCAGCTTTACATAAACGAACTCCATCAATAATGGAAGCGTGATTCAAACTATCCGAAATGATAGCGTCATTTTCGTTTAACAAAGGTTCGAAAACGCCGCCATTGGCATCAAAAGCAGCAGCATATAAAATCGTATCTTCCGTTCCATAGAAATCTGAAATCTTTTTTTCCAATGTTTTGTGAATATCCTGAGTTCCGCAAATAAACCTGACGGACGACATCCCAAAACCATGTGTGTTCATCGTGTCTTTTGCCGCCTGGATTACTTCGGGATGTGAAGAAAGTCCAAGATAATTATTGGCACAAAAATTTAGAACCGTTTCTCCATTAACGGTGATTTCTGCTCCTTGTGGCGAAGTGATGATTCTTTCTTTTTTGAAAATTCCGTTGTCTTCAATAGTTTGAAGCTCAGATTGCAGGTAATCTTTTATTTTTCCGTACATATTTATTGTTTCTTTTGTTTGCTTTGCAAGTTCACTTTCGCTCGCACCAAATTTTTGCCACGAAGGCACAAAGGCGCAAAGTTTTCTACAAATTTACTACATTGATTTGTTCTCCTATATATATTAGTGCTTTTTTTGTGACTTTGAACCCCATTAATTCAATCGCTTTTTGATAATTGTTCAATTGCAATTGATATTTAGGATTATGTGTTCCTGTTTTATAATCCAAAAGATAAATTTCCTTGTTCTTGTTCAAAACCATTCGGTCAGGTTTGATGGTTTTTCCTTGTTTTTGAATAATGGTTTGTTCATTCAGCACTTCGTTTCCTTCTTCAAAACAAACCGAAAGTTCCGAGTGATTCACAATTTCCTGAATCGTATTATAAACCAAATCTTTTTGATTTAGAGTGATTAATCCACTTTCAACAGCTTTTGTAATGGCAAAATCAACATCATTTTTGGTTTTTACAAAAGACAGGATTTCGTGAACTACATTCCCATATTCTATGGCTTCTTGTTGATGCGTTCCCCACATCAAAGCTTCTCGCTGGGCGATTTTGATATTTTTTGGATTCAGAATTTCAGAAACTAAAGGAATAGTTTTCAAAGTATCGACGTGTTTTTTCTCAACTGACAATTTGGTGGGAATTCCAAATTCATATTCCAATTTATCTTCATCAAATTGTCCTTTGTTAACCAAATAATTGACAAAAAAGGCTGACATATTGTTTTTTCTCACAACTCCTTTGGCATCTAAATTCATACTCGAAATCACATATAATTGTTCTTCGGCTCGAGTCAAAGCCACATACAAAATATTTATATTGTCTAATAATTCTTCCTGTGATTTTTGGACATAAACTGATTTTGCCGCTTCTCCAAAACCTTCAACGGCTTTGCTATTGTCCACCAAAACTTTTGGCAAACCAAAATCATCTACTTCTGTGTCAATCCATAATTTATTTTTTGGACTGCGACTGTAATCTTCGTCTGCAAAAGGCATAATCACGACCGGAAATTCCAATCCTTTAGAAGTATGAATGGTCATAATCCGAACAGCATTGTTGCCTTCGGGTGATGGAATGCTGAATTTCTCCGAATTTTTATCCCAGTAATTCAAAAAGTCCGATATTCCGGCTTGGTTCCTAATATCTCGTTCGAGTACGATATCCATAAAATACTGAACGTAAGCATTGCTTTTTTTGAGATTAAGGAATTTAGAAACAATAATCTCAACGGCTTCATATAAAGATTTTTTTCTGATGTTTTGAAAAGACAAACTAACATCAAAACTCTCAAGCCAGTTCTCAAAATCCATTTCATTTACGTACGACATTCCTAGCACTATAAAATCGTGAATAGGTAATTTATCTTGACTATTTTGTGCTAAAAATTGCAAGAAATAAGCTTTTGATTCTTTATCCGAATTGTTTTTTAAATACTTTAATAAATGAATAATGAATCGAACTTCGGTGGCGTTTTTAATCATCAAGGTTTCTGATGATAAAAGCGGAATTCCTTGCTCTGTCAAATAATTAGCAACTGCAATTCCCTGACTGCGTTTTCTGGTCAGAATAACGATGTCCTTATATTCAAAACCTTGTTTTACTACTTTTTGAATGGTGTTCAAAGTCGCCAAAATATACAATTCTGTTTTACCCAAAGCGTCTTGGTCGTCTTCGCTTTCTTCTGTTTTTGGAATAAAAGAAATATTTACGTAACCACCCGTTTTGTTATTGCTTTTTTGATGACTGTGATTGGCATACAAATCATTGTAATCTTCGTGTTCGAATTCGTTGGACAACAATTGAAAAAACTCATTGTTGAATTCGATTATTTTTGAATAAGAACGGTAATTTTTATCTAAATGTTCTAAAACTTTATCGGGATTGTTGAACGGATTATGGTTTTTACTCAACTCAATAAACTGCTCGGCTTTTCCGCCACGCCAACGATAAATAGATTGTTTTGGGTCGCCAACAATCATCAAAGTTCCTTTTTGACCTTCAAATTCGCTCGATGTTGCGTTGTCAATCAGTGGAATCAGGTTTTGCCACTGCATTTCGGAAGTGTCCTGAAACTCGTCGATGAAAAAATGACGGTAACGCTCTCCCAATCTTTCGTAAATAAATGGTGCCGGTTGGTTCTGAATTTCCCGATGAATAATGGCGTTGAATTCCGAAATTGAAAGCACGTTTTGTTCTTCCTGAATTTTAGTCAATTCATTGCTGACGGTGTTTAGCAACGATAATGGCGTAATATTTTTCAGGAATGCTTTGTAGAAATTTTTCTTTTCATTATTAGCATAAACAATCGCTAAAAGCGACAAAATTTCTGGAAGAACAGCATCGATTAAAGGTTTGTCTTTTGCATTTTTATTGATTGCAACTTCTTCGGGACTTAAAAATTTATAATTTTTTTCTCGAATGTCTTTGTCGATAATAAAATTCAAATGATTTGGGAATGTTCCTCTTGAAAATGATTTTGTATCAATTCCGTTTTTTTCAATTAATGAAAAAGCTTGGGTCGCCAATTTGACGTTTTCGTCTTCCAAAACTTTGCTGGCTTCGGCGAGTTTGTTTTTTATCTCAACAAATTCAGCAATGGTTTTGTCTTTAAAATGGGTGATTTCATTTCGGTTGTTTTCATTGAGAACCAAACGACCCGTTTCAAGAATTTCACGTGAAATGTCCCAGGATTTGTCGTCATCGGTTTTTTCCATCGTGAAATCGATGAGCAATTTAGTCAAGGTTTCATCTTCTCCGGCTTGCGCAATGATGGCGTCAGCGGCTTCAATGAGGAGATTTTCGGTATCCAAAGTCACCTCGAAAGTCATTGGCAAACCCAAATCATGGGCAAAAGCCCGAATAACTTTGTGCGTGAATTTATCGATTGTAGAAATATCAAAAGCAGCATAATTGTGAATAATATGCTTGATTATTTGCTGGGATTTGGTTTTGATTTGGATGATGGAAAGTTCTGTTTCTAGTGCCAAATGCTGCATTAAATCCTGTGCTTTTTCGCTGGGATTGTCTTTAGAAAACTCGGATAAACTGCCCACAATTCTACTTTTCATTTCGTGAACCGCTTTGTTGGTAAACGTAATGGCAAGAATGTTGCGATAGGCATCATTTTTCTTGGCAACGAGAATGATTTTAAGGTATTCTTTTACGAGCGCATAGGTTTTCCCGGAACCTGCCGATGCGTCGTATATGGAAAATGATGGTCTTTGCATATTTATTTACCGCTAATTCGCAGATTTATTTTCTTATTTATTTAAACCTATAAGGTTTTAAAAACCTTATAGGTTTGTTTGTGAATGTCGAAAGTTCATTTCACACCAAATGCCCTAGCCCAGATAGAAGTGGAAATCCTCCCGATTTTTCTTCGGGAGATTGCAACGAATAGCTGGAATTAGCTCCTAAAAAAAATCACTATCAATTAATTTAATAAAACTATAACTAAATAGAATTTCCAATTCCAAAGTTAATTGTTTATTTTTGAATAAAATATTTATAAATCACTAAACAACTATATTATGGCTTTTGAATTACCACAATTACCTTATGCGTATGACGCATTGGAACCACATATTGATGCGCGCACGATGGAAATCCATCACACAAAGCACCATAATGCTTATATCACTAACGTAAACGCTGCTATTGCAGGAACAGATTTAGAAGGAAAAAGCATTGAAGATATTTTGACAAATCTTGATATGAAAAATATGGCTGTTCGTAATAACGGCGGTGGACATTTCAATCACAGTTTGTTTTGGACCGTGATGTCTCCGAACGGTGGCGGATTGCCAACAGGAGAATTATTAGCTGCAATTGAAAGTGCTTTTGGATCTTTTGATGTGTTTAAAGCGGCTTTTGCCAAAGCTGGAGCGACACAATTTGGTTCTGGATGGGCTTGGCTATGTGTAAAAGACGGAAAATTGGAAGTTTGCGGAACACCAAATCAAGACAATACTTTGATGCCGGGTGTAGGTTGTGGCGGAAGACCAATCCTGGGAATGGATGTATGGGAGCACGCTTATTATTTAAATTATCAAAACAGAAGACCTGATTATATTGAAGCTTTCTTCAATGTGATTAATTGGGCTGAAGTGGCTAGAAGATATGCTTTAGAAAAATAGACTTTTAGAGATAAGAAGCTTTTAAATAATAGACGAATAGACTGAAAAGTTTGTTCGTCTATTTTTTTGTTTAAAAATCCTTCACATAATTAAACGAAAAAGGTGAAATTGCTTTCACCTCTTTGCCCCAAATCTACCATTAACTTAATCTACTAAATTACGGTAATGCAAAGTTAATAACCTTGTGGTTTTATCTGATTGTTTATTTAAAATATATTGGGATGGGTGTCAAATCTGAGTGTAAATACCTATTTTAAGATTCCTTGAGTTTATTCCAATAAAAAAGGTGAAATTTCTTTCACCCTTTTTGCCCCAAATCTACCATAAACTTAACCTACTAATATTATGGTGAGTCAAAGATAGAAACGCAATACGCTATCAACAAATAAATTAGACGAAATACTCAAATAGTCGTTGAAATGCTTAATTGTTACTTTTTTTTAGTACGCTCTTGCATTTTTACCTTCATAAAAATTCATAAATGCCTTATTTACAACACGATTGCCTCCAGGAGTTGGATAATCTCCGGTGAAATACCAATCGCCTAAATTCTTTGGACAAGCGATATGTAAATTCTCAACCGTTTGGAAAATAATCTTTACTTCGGCATTGATTTCTGGTGAACTCAAAAGCTGCGCAATTTTATCTGAAATTTCCTGAGGTTTGAATGGCGCATAGATTTCGGTGACAAAATTCACCACTTCGGTGTCGTGAAAATCTTCCTGTTCCTTACATTTAATATAAACTTGATCAACAATATGGTACAAGTTTCTTTCTTTCAACAATTCTAATGTAGCCTGAAATGCCACCAATCCCTCGAGCTTTGCCATATCGATTCCATAACAATCCGGATAACGAATTTGTGGTGCCGATGATACTACAACAATACTTTTGGGTTTCAAACGATCCATCATTTTGATAATACTCATTTTGAGTGTCGTTCCACGAACGATACTGTCATCAATAATAACCAAATTATCTGTTGGTTTTATCACGCCATACGTCACGTCATAAACGTGGGCAACCAAATCATCACGACTGCTGTCTTCAGTGATGAAAGTTCTCAATTTTGCGTCTTTGATGGCTACTTTTTCGGTTCTGATTTTTACCGAAAGTATTTCTTCTAGTTTTTCTCTTGTTAGTTTTTTTCTGTTCACGAGAATGTAATTGTTTTTCCTTTGATTCAGGAAATCCTGAGCCGCTTCAATCATTCCGTAGAAAGAAGTTTCGGCAGTATTTGGAATATAGGAGAAAACGGTGTTGTCTGTGTCGTTATCAATAGCGTCTAAAACTGCTGGAAGAATTAGTTTTCCCAAGTTTTTTCTTTCTTGATATATTTCGGCATCACTTCCACGAGAGAAATAAATTCTTTCGAAAGAACAGGCTTTTTTAACGGTTGGCGGAAGAATTTCTTGCTCGGTTACAGTGCCATTTTTCTTAATGATTAAAGCATTTCCGGGTTGAAGTTCTTTTACTTTTTCGAAATCTACGTTGAAAACCGTTTGAATCACCGGGCGTTCAGATGCCACTACCACAATTTCGTCATCCTCATAAAAATAGGCTGGGCGAATTCCTGCTGGATCTCTAAAAACAAAGGCGTCTCCGTGACCCAAAAGGCCTGCCATTGCATAACCTCCGTCTAGATTTTTGGAAGCTCTAGTTAAAATTTTTGCTATGTCTAATTTTTCTGCAATTACTGGTGACGCTTCTCTTTTTGTCAAACCATTATTTTTGCATTCTTGGTACAAATCAGTTACGGCATCGTCTAGGAAATGTCCAATTTTTTCCATTACGGTAACCGTATCTGTCATTTCTTTTGGATGCTGACCCAAATCAACCAGACTTTGAAAAAGTTCTTTTACATTGGTCATATTGAAATTTCCGGCCAAAATCAGATTTCTATGCATCCAGTTATTCTGACGTAAAAAAGGGTGAACACTTTCAATACTATTTTTTCCAAAGGTTCCGTAACGAACGTGTCCTAGAAACAATTCGCCTAAATAAGGAATTTTCCTTTTTTGCAATTCCACATCGTCCGAATATTCCGGATGTGATGCCATTTCCTCATTTATTCTGTCATTTATTTGGGCGAAAACATCTTGAATAGGCTGCGCATCATTCGATCGAACTCTGCTGATATATCTTTCTCCCGGTTCCACGTCGAGTTTGATGCTTGCAAAACCTGCTCCATCTTGTCCCCGATTGTGCTGCTTTTCCATCAGGAGATACATCTTTTTTATCCCGTAGAAAGCGCTACCGTATTTTTCTTTGTAGAATTCTAACGGTTTTTTTAATCTTAAAAGGGCAATGCCACATTCGTGTTTAATTGCGTCGCTCATCGTGTTGTTGTAATTTGTAGTTAGTTGTTTTTTAACGCAGTTTGCAAATTAAAATCTAAAAAACTGCGCTTATTCTTAATAAAAAAAGCCTCGAAATCTCGAGGCAAACTTTTTATATTTCTATATCAAATTGTGTTAGAGATTTGAATTGTTTCAAACGCTGAACCACTTCGTGTTTCTCTAAATTGACCATTCTTTCAGTTCCAAATTTTTCTACACAAAAAGAAGCTAAATTTGACCCATAAATTATGGCACTTTTCATATTTTCGAAAGATACATTTTCACTTTGTGTGATGAATCCAGCAAATCCGCCGGCAAAAGTATCTCCTGCACCTGTTGGATCAAAAACTTCTTCTAATGGCAAAGCTGGAGCAAAGAAAATTTGATGGTTATGAAACAGCAAAGCACCGTGTTCTCCTTTTTTGATCACCACATATTCTGGTCCCATTGTATGGATTTTTGCTGCTGCTTTTACCAAAGAATATTCTCCTGATAATTGTCTTGCTTCTTCATCATTAATTGTAATAACATCCACACGTCTAATTACAGCTAATAATTCTGGTAATGCACAATCCATCCAAAAATTCATTGTGTCGAGAACCACTAATTTTGGTTTGACGTCCATTTGATCTAAAACACTGCTTTGCACTAATGGATGAAGATTTCCTAGCATCACAACATCGGCAGTTTTGAAATTCTGAGGAACTTTTGGTTGAAAATCTGCCAATACATTTAATTGCGTATCCAATGTATCTCTTGAATTCAAATCGTTGTGGTAACGACCGCTCCAAAAGAAAGTTTTTCCACCTTTGACCACTTCAATACCTGAAATGTCAATGTTTTTTGAGGCTAATAAATCTAAATATTCTTGTGGAAAATCATCACCAACAACTGAAACAATAGCTGATTGAAGTTTAAAATTAGAAGCTGAAAGTCCTATGTAAGTTCCTGCTCCGCCTAAAATTTTGTCTGTTTTGCCAAAAGGCGTTTCAATAGCGTCGAAAGCAACTGTTCCAACAATCAATAATTTATTCATTTTTCAAGTTTCAAATTAAGCGGCAAAGATAGTTTATAAGTTTGAAGTATAAAAACGGATTATTTTATAAATCGGCTTTCGTTTTACATAAAAAAAGGCCTAACAAATAATGTCAGACCTTTTAAAAATTGTGTTTAAATAAATTCAGAATTGAAGGGCAAAAATTATTTATTCTTTGTATTTGGCATCAACATCGGCAGTTAATGTTTTCAAAAATGCTTCAATATCAGCAATATCAACATCTGAAATGTCTTTATTAACTTGTAATTTTCCCATTATTTTTATGGCTTCTTTAAGCGAAGCTACGGAACCATCGTGAAAATAAGGATATGTTTTTTCGACATTTCTTAAACTTGGAGTTTTAAACATAAACTGGTCGCCTTCTTTTTTGGTTAAATCATAAAGACCTTTGTCAATTTTTTTGCTATGTGTCAATTTTGCATAATCACCATACAATCCGAATTTTTGCATCAATTGACCACCTACCGCAACGCCACTATGACAAGTAATACAACCATTGTCGATAAAAGCGGTTAAGCCCTTTTTCTCTTGATCGTTTAGCGCTTGCTCATTGCCATCTAAATAGTTGTCAAATTTACTTTCTGGCGCTAACTGACGTTCAAATGCTCCAATTGCATTGGTAAGATTCGCGAAAGTTATTGGTTCTTTGTCATTTGGGAATACAGCCTTAAAAGCGGTTTGATATTCAGGAATGGCTCTTAATTTTTTTTCCAAAAATTCCTTGTTTGGAATTCCGTGTTCTACAGGATTCAAAAGTGGTCCTCCAGCTTGTTCTTCGACATCTTTGGCACGACCATCCCAAAATTGCATCCCGTGTAAAAAGGCATAAATTGACGATGGAGAGTTTCTTGCTCCCAGTTGACCCGTGTCGCCTGTAGAAAACGATTTGTTATCCACACCAAAAGTGGCTAGATTGTGACAAGAATTACAACTGATAGTTCCATTTTTTGA
Organism: Lentimicrobium sp.; assembly: GCA_022758945.1. Taxonomy (GTDB): domain Bacteria; phylum Bacteroidota; class Bacteroidia; order Flavobacteriales; family Flavobacteriaceae; genus Flavobacterium. The sequence goes on from JAEMQE010000220.1 coordinate 9,597, forward strand.
CAAGGCTTTGTCAAAATACAATTTTTTACCCAAGTCAATTTTATTCTGCGGTATCGTGGTGACTTCGACAGTGGAAATGGATTTAAAGAAATTATCGGCTTTCTTTTGAAGTTCAGATTTCTCGGAAATGGGTTTTACAGAGAAATCATCTTTAGCTTCTTCTTTTTTGCAACCAAAAAAAGCTAATCCTACGAGAACAAAAACTACTTTTTTCATTTTTTTAAAATTTTATGAAGCAAAGTTAAGCGGGATTAGAACAAAATACAAGATGTAATTACTTGAAATAGATATATTTAAGAGAATCTTAAGGTTGTGTATAAAGTGTCAAAAACAAGAGTTTCAACAATCAATATATTAGGAGTTAAGAGAAGTGGCGCTTTATAAGTCTGAAAATGTAGCGATTAGAAGTTGCTATAAAAGTTTAGCCTCTTCCTTCTCATAAAAAACATCAACGGAAAGTTTTTCCTGCATTGAAGCCATTACGGCAAGTTCATCGCAGCGCTCGTTTTGAGGATGATTGTTATGCCCTTTTATCCATTTGAAATCGACTTGATGTTTTCGGTAAACAACCAGAAAGCGTTTCCATAAATCAGGGTTTTTCTTGCCTGCGAAACCTTTTTTCTCCCAACCAAAAACCCATTTCTTTAGAACGGAATCCACCACGTATTTAGAATCCGAAACTATTAAAACTTTCATATTCGGGTTTTTCAGCTTTTCGAGACCTACAATTACAGCTAATAATTCCATTCTATTATTTGTAGTATGACGAAAACCTTCGTAGAATTCCTTTTTATGCGGAGTTCCCACGAGTTCCATAACAACGCCGTAACCACCGCGACCAGGATTTCCCTTGGCAGCGCCATCAGTAAAAATATGTACGTCGTGTTCCAAAGTGTGAGGTTAGAAGTTAGAAGTTAGCAATTTTTCAATAACTGTTGGGAAATTTTCTTGCTCTAATTCGTGTATTTTTTCGGCAACATCATCTGGGGTTTCTTCTCCTTTTAATTCAAAACTTTTTTGAAAAATAATATTCCCTTCGTCATAATTTTCGTTGACAAAATGAATGGTAATTCCGGTTTCTTTTTCTTGATTTTCGACAACCGCTTTGTGAACGTTCATGGCATACATTCCTTTTCCGCCATATTTTGGCAATAATGCTGGATGTATATTTATAATAGAATTAGGATAGGATTCGATGATGTTTTTGGGCAATTTTAATAAAAATCCAGCGAGAACTATCAAATCTGGAGCAAAATCAATTATTTTTTGTAAGACTTTACCTTGTGTTAATTCTTCTTTAGAGAAGATTTCTGTTGGAACTTGAAAGTTTTTGGCTCTTTCAATTACTTTGGCGTTTGGATTATTGGTGAAAACGGCAACGACGGTTGCTATGGCTTTATTTTCAAAATATTTTATGATGTTTTCGGCATTAGTCCCCGAACCAGAAGCGAAAATTACTATTTTCTTCATAACCAAAGTGATTTCATTTATGCAAAAAAAAGAATAAAAAGTGATAATAAATAACATTATGAAGTCTTTGTTAAATTTATTTTATAAATTAGCTGTCACATTTATTAACTAAATAGTTGTTTTAAAATAAAGTTTTTTATTTTTGCCAACAAATTAAATTTTAAAATTAAAGATTATGTCAGACATTGCATCAAGAGTAAAAGCGATTATCGTAGACAAATTAGGCGTTGACGAAAACGAAGTTGTAACAGAAGCAAGCTTCACTAATGATTTAGGAGCTGATTCATTAGACACAGTAGAACTTATTATGGAATTCGAAAAAGAATTTGACATTCAAATTCCAGACGACCAAGCTGAAAACATTGCTACTGTAGGTCAAGCGATTTCTTATATCGAAGAAGCTAAGAAATAATAAAAAAAACACCCGTTTGCTTCATTGTAAACGGGTGTTATTATTTTTAAAACTAAATTCCGGATTGAATTTCAATCACAATAATATTTAAAATAGAATTACCCATGGCTCTTTTGTAGTACTATTACAGAAAAGAAAGCGTGGGTTTTATTTGTTGAAATATATAAAAAACACCCTAGATTATGGTATTAAAAAGAGTTGTAGTTACTGGTTTGGGTGCGCTTACTCCAATAGGAAATAATATTCAAGAGTATTGGAACGGCCTTATTAACGGTGTTAGTGGAGCCGCAAACATAACTCATTATGATGCTTCAAAGCATAAAACACAGTTTGCTTGTGAAGTGAAAAACTTCAATGCTGAAGACTTCATAGACCGAAAAGAAGCCCGAAAAATGGATCGATATGCACAATATGCAATAGTTACTGCTGAAGAAGCTGTAAATGATGCTGGTTTCGATTTAGAAAAATTAGATAAAGACAGAGTTGGAGTTATCTGGGGTTCAGGAATTGGCGGGTTGGAAACATTTCAAAATGAAATGCTTGATTTTGCCAAAGGAGATGGAACACCTCGATTCAATCCTTTCTTTATACCAAAAATGATTGCCGATATTGCTGGTGGTCATATTTCTATAAAATACGGCTTTAGAGGTCCAAACTTTACAACCGTTTCAGCTTGTGCTTCCTCTACAAACGCTATTATTGATGCTTTCAATTATATTCGATTAGGTCACGCTGATGCCATGGTAACTGGTGGTTCCGAAGCTGCGGTCACTATAGCAGGAATGGGCGGCTTTAACGCCATGCACGCTTTATCAACCAGAAATGATGACCCAAAAACAGCTTCCAGACCTATGGATAAAGATCGTGATGGATTTATTTTAGGAGAAGGAGCCGGAGCATTAATTCTCGAGGAATACGAACATGCTGTAGCTCGTGGAGCAAAAATATATTGTGAGATTGGTGGAGGAGGAATGTCTGCCGATGCTTATCATATCACAGCACCACATCCAGAAGGATTGGGCGCAAAAAATGTAATGCTAAACTGCTTGAGAGATGCTGGTTTGAATCCCACCGACGTGGATGGAGTAAATATGCACGGAACCTCGACACCACTAGGAGATTTAGCAGAATCAAAAGCAATTTTACATGTTTTTGGCGAACACGCTTATACAATGAATTTGAACTCAACAAAATCAATGACAGGTCATCTACTTGGTGCAGCTGGTGCTATAGAAACGATTTCGTCAATTCTTTCCATAAAACATGGAATCATCCCTCCTACAATAAATCATTTTACTGATGATGAAAACATTGATCCTAAACTAAACTTTACTTTTAATGTTGCCCAAAAAAGAGATGTGAATGTTCTAATGAGCAACACTTTTGGTTTTGGCGGACATAATGCTTGTGTATTAGTTAAAAGATTAGACATCTAAATTAAATGAGCTTAATTAGAAAAATATTTTCGAAATCCCGTTCTCTAGAAGACGGGATTTTTTTTGATTCTATGAGCGAAATACTAGGTTTTGTTCCAATTAATCTGGATTACTTTAAGAAAGCGTTCACGCATCGTTCTTCTAATAAACAAGATGGAAACGGAAATGCAATTAATTATGAACGATTAGAATTTCTTGGAGATGCCATGTTAAGCTCCGTGATTGCTGCGCATTTATTCAACAAAGCTCCAGCGGGTGATGAAGGTTATTTGACAAAAATGCGTTCCAAAATTGTGAGTAGAGAGCATTTAAACGAACTGGGAAAAGATTTAAATCTTGTTGGATTCGTAGAAAGCAAAGTTCCTGTACAACATTTTGGAGATAACATCCACGGCAATCTTTTTGAATCTTTAATTGGAGCAATTTATCTTGACCGAGGCTATGACTACTGCGAAAAATTTATTCAAAAAAGAGTCATTATCCCTTATGTGGATATCGCCAGACTTGAAGGAAAAGTAATCAGTTACAAAAGTTTGCTGATTGAATGGTGTCAAAAAGAAAAGAAACAATTTCATTATGATATTTTTGAAGATAACGGAATCGATGGACAACGATTTTTTGGAGTAAAACTAAGTATCGACGAAAAGGTAATTGCAAAAGCCAGAGCAACCTCTAAAAAGAAAGCTGAAGAAAAAGCATCTCAACGTGCCTATTTTGCGTTTCAAAAAAAAATTGATAATAAATAGGTGAAATTTCTCTAAACTATAACGTTTTCGTTTTTAAAATAGAAAAAACATCCATTTTGGGAGTCTAATGCTTCAATAGAAATACTATATTTACACCTTATTTTTCTCTTGAAATGGCTATTCATAAATTAGATTTTGGCGAGTTTGACGAAATAGATTATCAACTTATTGCTATTCATACTTCATTAGAAGACTATAGATTAGCCTATTTTATCAATCAAAAACTTCCAATAAATTTAAGCAAAAATGAGAATGAGATTCAAATTAATATAAAAGAAGGAGAGACAAAATTCTCTAGATTTTATTTTTACGATACCGAAAAAGCAATTTCTTGGAATTTGATTCAAAATAAAAACGAGATTATTCAACAAAAAAATGAAAATAGCCAAAATCTATTTTCGAACATAAACTTGGAAGTTTCAACAAAAGTATATTTACTTCCGGAGTTTAAAAAAGTCGATTATTTTTTAAAAATAGAAAACATAGAAGAAGGAATGAATGTAACAGAAATTCAGTTACTATTAAATACAATCGACAGCATATCGACCGTCTATAAAGTCGAAACATATAAAATAAAATCAAAAAATAATTTAATTTTTTAATATCAATGTCAACAAACAAAAAAACAAAAATTGTAGCCACACTTGGACCTGCATGTAGTACGCGTGAAATCATAAAAGACATGATTGACGCAGGTGTAAACGTGTTTAGAATCAATTTTTCGCATGCTGATTATGATGATGTAAAAACAAAAATTGCACTTATCAGAGGACTCAATGATGAGTTTGGTTATACCACAGCAATTCTTGGCGATTTACAAGGTCCAAAACTTCGTGTTGGAGTTATGGAAGATGGTGTGACCGTTAATGATGGCGATTTAATTACGTTTACAACTGCCGAAAACATCATTGGGACTGCCCAAAAAGTTTTTATGAAATACAAAAATTTCCCAAACGATGTAAACCCAGGAGAACGTATTTTGCTTGACGACGGTAAACTTATTTTTGAAATTGTAGAAACCGACAAAGAAACTGAAGTAATTGCTCGAGTAATTCAAGGTGGTGAATTGAAATCTAAAAAAGGGGTTAATCTCCCAAATACAAAAATATCTCTTCCTGCTATGACAGAGAAAGATATTGCTGATGCTATTTTTGCTATTGGACAAAATGTAGATTGGATTGCGCTTTCATTTGTAAAAACGCCAAGAGATCTTCAGGACTTACAAGAATTAATTGCAAAACATTCAGAACACAAAATTCCTATTATTGCTAAAATAGAAATGCCAGAAGCACTGGAGAATATCGATAAAATTGTCGCGTATTGTGATGCTTTAATGGTTGCTCGTGGAGATTTAGGTGTTGAACTTCCAGCCCAAGAAGTGCCGCTTGTTCAAAAACAATTAATTCTTAGAGCAAAAACAGCCCGAATTCCGGTAATTGTTGCTACACAAATGATGGAAACCATGATTACCAGCCTGACACCAACTCGTGCCGAAGTAAATGATGTTGCCAACTCTGTCATGGATGGCGCAGATGCCGTTATGCTTTCCGGAGAAACAGCTACTGGTCTTTATCCTGTTCAGGTTATTGAAAAAATGACTCAAATCATTGAAGCTGTTGAAGATTCTCCACTTATTAAAGTGCCGCAAAACACACCACAGGTAAGAACAAACCGTTTTATAACAAAAACGATTTGTCATCACGCAGCACTTATGGCAAATATTATCGAAGCAAAAGCCATTTGTACTTTGACAAATAGTGGTTATACTGCGTTCCAAATTTCGGCTTGGAGGCCATCAGCTCATATTCTTGTTTTTACATCTAATAAAAGAATCCTAACTCAACTCAATTTATTGTGGGGCGTAAATTCTTATTTTTATGACAAAATGAAGAGCACTGATGATACTATTGCCGATGTAAATGAAATAGCAAGAGAAAAAGGATATGTAACCAAAGGTGAGTTTCTGATTAATCTGGCTGCAATGCCATTAAAAGATAAAGGAATGGTCAACACCTTGAGAGTTTCTGAAATTTCATAGTAATAAATCTATACCCAAAACAATCCGTCTGTTTAGAAATTAAACAGGGCGGATTTTTTTTGACTTAATTTGTTTTTTAATATATCTTTGATAAAAAAATCTAAAACAGTATGGCTTTCAAATCGAACAACCCGTTTTTAAACAATAAATCTTTTTCAGCGACAACAGCTCCAAAAAATGATGAAGTGCATCACGCTACACTTATTGATTACAACCAAGATATGACTTTGTCTGGGACAATCAATAAAACTTTAATCTTGTTTCTGCTACTTTCAGCCTCAGCCATTGTTATTTGGTGGATGACTTTTAACGGAATGAACCCTATTATTCCTGCTTTTGGAGGTGCCATTGTGGGATTAATTTTAGTTGTAATTGCGGCTTTTAAACCTCAGTATTCGCCAGTTTTAGCTCCTGGTTATGCCTTGTTTGAAGGTTTGTTTATAGGAGGTGTCTCTGCCATTTTCGAAAACATGTATCCTGGAATAGTTATTCAGGCTGTTGGCGCTACTTTTGTAACATTCGCTGTCTGTTTAGGATTGTATAAATTTAAAATTGTAAAAGTTACAGAGCAGTTTAAATCAATTGTTATTGCGGCAACGCTTGCCATCGCCACTTATTACCTGATTTCTTGGCTGTTTTCAATGTTTACCAGTTTTGTTCCTGTTCATTATGGCAATTCGATGATGAGCATTGGTATTAGTGTTTTTGTAATTGTAATTGCAGCATTGAATCTTTTCTTGGATTTTGATCGAATCGAAAAAGGAGTGGAACAAAAAATGCCTAAATATATGGAATGGTTTGGAGCTATGGGCTTAATGATAACCTTGGTTTGGTTGTATATTGAGTTTTTAAGATTGCTATCAAAGCTGAACCGAAAATAAATCAAATACTTTTTTTTAAAGTTTCAAAACCACGCTTTTCGGCGTGGTTTTTAATTAAAAAGCAAACTTCAATTGCACAACAACCGTCTTTTTCTCTTCCGTATTTAAATTACTTAAAGAAATTCCCAGCAACCGAACGGAATCTTTCATTCGTTCCTGATACAAAAGTTCTTTCACCGTTTCTAAAATTAATCCTTTGTCAGAAATGAAATAAGGCAAGGTCTTGCTTCGTGTTTGTTGAGTAAAATCGCTATATTTTATTTTTAACGTTACCGTTTTCCCCGCAATACTGTATTTTTTTAATCTTTTTTCTAGTGAGTTGGCAATAATTTCTAATTGCTCCATCATAAAAATTTCGGACGAAAGATTGACATCAAAAGTATGCTCAGCAGCGACTGATTTTGTGATTCGGTCTGATTTTACCTCACTGTTGTGAATACCTCGCACCACGTTATAATAGAAATTACCTGATTTTCCGAAATGTTTCTCTAGAAATTCCAAGGATTTACTTTTTAATTCCAATCCAGTAAAAATCCCCAATTGGTACATTTTTTCGGTGGTCACTTTCCCAACACCATAAAATTTTCGGATGGGCAAGACTTCCAAAAAAGGAATAACCTCATCAGGATTTACCGTTTTTTGACCGTTGGGTTTATTGTAATCACTTGCTATTTTTGCCACAAATTTATTAACCGAAATCCCTGCCGAAGCTGTTAAACCCAATTCATTGAGGATTCGCAATCTGATTTCTTGTGCCAATAAAGTGGCGCTTGGATTCCCTTTTTTGTTTATAGTAACATCTAGATACGCTTCATCAAGCGAAAGTGGTTCAACCAAATCCGTGTATTCATAGAAAATTTTCCTTATTTTATTTGAAATTTCTTTGTAACGTTCAAATCGAGGTCGCACAAAAATTAAATCTGGACAATTCTTCTTGGCCAAAACACCACTAATAGCACTTCGGACTCCAAATTTTCTGGCTTCATAACTTGCTGCAGCCACCACGCCACGATTTTCGGAACCACCAACAGCAACAGGTTTCCCGCGCAAATCAGGATTATCCATTTGCTCCACCGAAGCAAAGAAAGCGTCCATGTCAATATGGATAATTTTTCTATTTGGATTCATTTCTGACATCTATTTGTCATTTCGACGAAGGAGAAATCTCATTTGTTGCTCACGTTATGTGATTTTTCCTTCGTCGAAATGACAAAATCACACTAACTTAAAATGATATTACAAATCTATATAAAAACTATTACTCAAAGATACCCAGAGATTTTTTATACATTTGAAGAAGAAAATTTATAAATTTAAAAATGTCGAAAATCTTTAAAAGATTACTTCGTTCCTCGCTATGACAAAATGATAGAAATAGAAAGAAAATTTTTGGTCACATCTGAAGATTATAAAAATGAGCCTTTTACCCAAAACCGAATTACTCAGGGTTATTTGAGCTCGAATCCAGAACGGACGGTTCGTGTTCGAATAAAAGGAAATAAGGGATTCCTGACCATAAAAGGAGCTTCAAACGAGTCGGGTATTTCTCGTTTTGAATGGGAAAAGGAAATTCCTGTTGATGAAGCTCAAAAATTATTGCTTTTGTGCGAAAAAGGTGTGATTGACAAAACTCGCTTTGAAGTAAAATTTGGAAATCACATTTTTGAAATTGACGAATTTTATGGCGAAAATGAAGGCTTGATTGTAGCTGAAATCGAACTTAATTCAGAAACCGAAACTTTCGAAAAACCAATATGGTTGGGCATAGAAGTGACCAATGATAAAAGATATTATAATTCTTTTCTGAGCCAGAATCCTTTTACGAATTGGGAATAATTATTTTTGAAGCACCTCAATTGTCACCATCAATGCTCCAGAAGATTTGTTGCTTGCAATTTCCATAAAAGCCCGTTTTGAGAGGTCAATTTCTCTTGATCTAACAAAAGGCCCTCTGTCTGTAACTTCAACAATTACTGATTTTCCGTTGGCTTCGTTCGTGATTTTTAGTTTAGTTCCAAAAGGAAGTTTCTTGTGGGCAGCAGTAAGTTTTTTTCTGTCATATCTTATTCCGCTTGCCATCTTTTGTCCTTGAAATTTATCAGCATAATAAGAGGCGTGAGCATCTTTTTTGTAAGGTTTAAATTTTCCGGTTTCAACCACTAAAGTATCAGAAACTATCTCTTGCGTTTCTACAAGGACTTTGTTTTTTTTAATGGTGTCTTTTGGGATGAAAGATTTATGTTTATCGGAAACCACAGTTTGACTGATCGCTATACCAGCAATAGCTATTGAAAGAAAAAGTGTTATTACTTTTTTACTCACAGTTTTAAAATTACTTTTTTGGTGTTCGTGTATGTTCAATTCCATTTTTTACTTTTAGTTAAACTCCATTTAGCAAAAACTATACCTAGGTAAAAAAAAAGTCCTTTTCAGGACTTTTTAAAGTTTATTTAAACCACAATCCCCAAGGAACTCTGCTCAGGATAAGCAACAATCCTAAACCATAATAAATGGCAACGGTTTTAAATTTAGACTCGCTTGAAGTTAGTTTTTTATGCTTCACCCACCCGATAGTCATTAAAACTATTCCTATGATATTAATCAATGGATGCTCCATAGAAGTTAATCTCAAGGCACTATCGCTCATCGAAAAACCTGAAAAGCCTATAGGTGAAACAAAATACAGTATTAACCCTATAACTGCTTGGGTATGAATTGCGCCTAAAGCAAAAAGGCCGATTTTTTTGTCTGTGTCTTTATATTCTTTTTTGGATACTAATCCAATGATTGAATTGACAACCGCAATTACTAATAAAAGAGATGCTACATAAGCCCAACCTGAGTGCAATTTTTGAATGATTTCGTACATAAAATGTTTTTTATTTTTAACAAATATAAATAAAAAAAGCATAAAAAAAAACGGCATCCACTTTTGAAGCGATGCCGTTTTTAAAATTATAAAGATTTTTTCTTAGAAATTGTAACGTAAACTAAAGTTCCAAGTTCTTCCAAAACCGAAGAATACTTGATTAGCTGTTGCAACACCATTGTAAACCTTTCCAGTTGATTCATAAGTCCCTAACGCAGGGTTAGTAGAACTTATATTATCAGATGTAAAAATGTTAGTTTTTGATTCTGCAATATATACTTTATCCAAAACATTGTTCACATTCAATCTGAAGTTAAAAGAATCACCTCTCTTTTTATCTACAAATATTTTATAAGAGAAACCAGCATCCATCAAGCCATAAGAAGGCAATTGCAATGAACCTTTATTTGTTGCGGAAGCAAAATTTGTTGGGTTAATAGCGGCATATACGTTATTATTGTAGTTATAGTTAGCGTCAACCGTAACTCGTGTAAGAACCTCATAAGATGCTCCCAAAGAAGCTGTAGTTTGAGCAGCATCACCCACTTTTACATTGTCTAGGTACAATAATGTGGAAGTACCACCACCAACTGGATTGTTTGAAACATCATATCGGTTACTAACTGCTTGACCTTTATATTTCCAATCCCCTATTGAGAACATTGCTAATACTTTGAATTTATCGGTAACTCTTGCATTTCCTTCAAATTCAACACCTGAGTGTATTTCTGTAATTCCAGAAAAATTATAATACCCTTGTGGATTTAAAGGATCTACATCAGTCTGAGTTACAAACCTGTCTTTCCACTGCGTGTTGTATAAATTTATGTTTGCAGTAAAAATTTTTGAATGAAACCCATAACCTACTTCAATTCCTTGTATTTTTTCATTAACCACATTATTATTAACTACTGATTTATTATTTGGATAAACCGCACTAAAGAAAGGCTGTTTTGAATAATATCCAGCGTTAATAAATACATTGTGTTGCTCATTGATGTTATAATTAGCACCTGCTTTTACATTTCCTCCTAAAAGGTTTTTATAATCTGTACTAGAAAGTGGATCTGAATTTAAATAGGTAAAACGATCTACTTTTTTAAATCCTTGTTGAGAAACAGCCCCTTGTATAAATGCTGTTAAATTTCCTTTTGAATATTCTAATTGACTAAAAGCACCCAACCAATTCACAAGACCATCATTATCATATCCAACTTTTTGAGCTATATCTGCACTGGCAAATGGATTTTTAGATGGGTTTGAAGGATACGTTTCTGTTATAATTCTGTTAGGAATATTTACATTTGAATTATCTAAAAAAACATTGGCCCCTAATAGATTACTAATTCCTTGATAGTGTAGCCCTTTATAAGTTCTTGTGTCAATACCAAAATCTAAAGTATAATTAGCACCAAATTTTTTATTCAATTTTACAATTCCACCATACCAGTCATGTGAATTATATGAATTAATTCTAGAGATACCTGTCGCGTTATCTGCGGGAACATTCGTTGCTTTACCTGTACTAAATGAGTTTATATAACCTGTATAAGGTGCCGGTGATGAGTTTGCTGGCGAAGTTGATTGAGATCTTGTTCTCGGAACTCCAGCAATCATAATAGTCTGCCCTGAATTCCAAGCTTGTATTTTATCATAATCAACTAAACCGTCAGTAGTCCTAAAAGCATCACTTAAATAATTATTGCCTCTAGCGCCACCTATTCCAGATGCTCCGCCACCTCTACCCCAAGAACCATATACAACGGTAGATAATTTAGTGGTTTCATTGATTTTCCAATCCCAATTTAATGACCCGATTGGTTTGTGGTAGAAATTTCTTCTCATACCAAAATCTTGTCCATTTAAGTAACCATTATCAGAATTATATCGTGTATTTGGTTCTCCATTACTTCCATATTTTATATAATTCGCAATTGTGATTCCAGATGTTCTTTGGTTATGCCATTGAGGAGCACCTGTAAAAGTAAATTGGATATCATGTTTGTCATTTGGTTTGTAACCAAAGGCTATATAGTAGTTTTGCCCTTCGAATTTTGTTCCGTTTATATAACCATCACCGCTAGTTGTACTTAATAACACAGAAGTAGAAAAACCACCTTTCAAAAGTCCGGTGTTATATGACCCTTGTACTTTTAAATAATTTGCATTACCAAAAGCAGAAGAAAATGCACCACCTTCTTTCATATCAGATGATTTTGTTAAAACGTTTATGGTTCCACCCACAGAGGAAATTGCCAGTTTAGAAGATCCTAAACCTCTTTGTACCTGCATTGCAGAAGTAACATCAGACAAACCTGCCCAGTTACTCCAGTAAACGGCGCTATTTTCCATGTCATTAACAGGGACCCCATTAATCATTACCGCAATGTTTTTTTGATCAAATCCACGAATATTAATTCTTGAATCTCCAAAACCTCCACCTCCTTTAGTGGCGTAAACTGAAGGTGTGTTTTTTAGAATTTCAGGAAATTCCTGAGTTCCTAATTTTTCTTGGATTTCTGCAGCTTTAATGGTAGAAACCGCTACAGGAGTTTTTCTGTCTTTTGCAATGTCAATAACTCCAGATGTCACGACAACTTCGGTCAATTCATTAGAAGTAGCAGTCAAAACGATAGTCCCTAAATTTGTAGTTCCTCCAGTTGAAACCGAAAATTGAACCGTTTTGGCATCATAACCAATAAAAGAAATAACTAATTCTCCTGAATTAGTAGTGGTATTAATAGAAAATTTTCCGTCAAAATCTGTTGACGTGCCGGTTTTTGTACCTTTAATAGCAACATTAGTTCCAGGCAATGAGTTTTGACCATCAGTGATTGTTCCAGTGATTTTTCCTTGCGAAAATACCGTCGAAACTACCATAAACAGTAATCCAGAGAGTACCCAATTTTTAATTGTTTTCATGTTTGTTTTAGTTTACTAATTTTTGGCAAAATTCTAACATTTAATCGATATAAATGTTAAGGAAATGTTAATAAAATGTTTTTTAATATAGCATTGTTAATAAATGTTATTTTTTGTTAATAATTTGTCAATCGAAATAACCTTACAAATTTGATAATCAAACAAATAGCTAATATTAACAACCTTGCATTAGTTGATAAATAATAGCAAAAGCTTTGAATTAAACTCATCAAAGAGTGCTGTAGTTGATACAATTACATTAAAAAACCTTGACTTTTCATAAAATAAAGGTTTTCAGTGTATTTACGTTTTCAAAAATTGAAAATGATACTGTTATTTATTATCCAAAAAGTGCTTCAACAAAAATTCGGTTGAGCTATCGTGAGAATTTACAGTTTTAGAATGTATTTCATCAAGAATGGAATTGGCTAATTGTTTGCCAAGTTCAACTCCCCATTGGTCATAACTGAAAATGTTCCAGATTATTCCCTGAACAAAAATCTTGTGTTCATATAGCGCAACCAAAGAACCCAATGTTTTTGGGGTTAATTTTTGAATTAAAATTGTGTTTGTAGGCTTGTTCCCGCTGAATACTTTAAATGGTAATAGGAATTTTGCTTTTTCTTCAGCAAGACCTTGTTTATCAAATTCCGCTTGGACTTTTTCCTTAGTTTTGCCATTCATTAATGCTTCTGTTTGCGCAAAAAAGTTCGACATCAATTTATCATGATGATCTTCGTTGCCGTACAATGGTTTTACAAACCCTAGAAAATCGGTTGGAATCAATTTGGTTCCTTGGTGAATCAACTGAAAGAACGCATGTTGTGCATTGGTTCCTGGTTCGCCCCAAATAATAGTTCCCGTTTGATAACCTACTGGTTTTCCATCACGTCCTATG
>JAEMQE010000019.1:0-5412 GCA_022758945.1 Lentimicrobium sp.
CGTAGTTCCTTTCAAAATCAAATCGCCACCATAACGGGCATCATTAAAAAGTGGATGACCAATGTGTTTCATATGAACTCGAATCTGGTGTGTTCTTCCCGTTTCAAGAATACAAGAAACCAAAGTCACATAACCAAAACGTTCCAAAACTTTATAATGTGTCACGGCAGGTTTCCCAATTTCTGGATCGGCAAAAACCGCCATTTGCATTCGGTCTTTTACGTGTCGTGCAATGTTTCCTTCAATTGTTCCTTCATCGGCAATGACATTTCCCCAAACTAGCGCAATATATTCTCTTTCGGTGGTTTTGGCTTCAAATTGCTTGGCAAGATGCGTCATTGCGGCTTCGGTTTTGGCAATCACCAAAAGTCCAGAAGTATCTTTGTCAATTCGATGAACCAGTCCCGGACGTTCGCTGCTATTCATTGGCAAATTCTCAAAATGAAACGCCAAAGCATTCACTAAAGTTCCTGTATAATTTCCGTGACCGGGATGAACCACAAAATCAGGCGGTTTATTGACGAGCAAAAGTGCGTCGTCTTCATAAACAATTTCAAGCGGAATATCTTCGGGGTCAACCCTGTTTTCAAACGGTGGATGCGACAACATAATGCGTATCACATCAAAGGGTTTTACTTTATAATTCGATTTTACAGGAAGGTCATTCACATAAATATCACCGCCAGTAGCTGCATTTTGAATTTTATTTCGGGTCGCATTCGGAATCATATTCATCAAATATTTGTCGATTCTCAGGAGCAATTGCCCTTTGGGAACGTCAAATCTATAATGCTCAAATAATTCGTCTTCTAAATCTACAATTTCTTCGTTATTTTCGCTCATTTAATAGAATCTTTTTGGGCAGCCAAGCTATCCACTTCTTCTACATAACTTTCCTTGCCGTCGCCCAGCACCAAATCAATTTTGGAAGCTTTCAAAACTCGGTCGCCCACTTTCAGGTTTCTGCCTTTGAAACGCATTTCGAGCACCATATCTTTTCCTAGATTCGGAATATACGTAATCGTTCCTTCTTCAAGACCTAAGGCTTTCAATGTTGGAACGGCTTCACGATAGGTTTTGTCAATCAAATCAGGAATTCGCACGGACGAAAATCCTGAAGCATTAATCTTGATATATACTTTTCTACCTACTTTTACTTTGGCTCCAGGCAAAGGGTCTTGCTCCACCACAGTAAACTTTGGATAATCACTGTTATAATCCACACTATCCAAAAGCACATAATCTAAGTCCAACTCGTCCAGCTTGTCTTCCACTTGTTGCTCAGTCAACTTGGCTAAATTAGGCACCGTAATTTCGTGACCGTGATCCGTAGTGAATGTCAACCAATGCATAAACAAATAACTCAAAACGGCAAGAATGGCAAGAGCCGCCAATGCTTGTAAAAAAAACACACGACTGCTAAGATATTTTCCTAAACTCATAAATTTATTTTTATAAGTGACAAAGATAAAGCTATTTCGTTCGAAAAAAAATTCTAATTTTGTTTAATGATAATTTGGTGTCATCCTGAGCGCAGTCGAAGGAAGGAGCTATTTCCCGCTATCCGTTGCAATCTTTCGTGCCGAACACCGGCACAAAAGGATTTCCACTGCTATCAGGGCTAGGACATCCAATTAACAATAACATTTTATTTTACCAAAAACCCAGAACCTAAAACCCAAGACCTAAAATATGAAAAACATTGCCATCATTATGGGCGGATATTCAAGCGAATATAAAATCTCCTTAATCAGCGGAAACGTCGTCTATCAATTTCTTGACAAAACTAAATTTAACGGGTTCCGCATCCATATTTTCAAAGAAAAATGGGTTTATGTCGATGACAAAGACGCAGAATTCCCAATCGATAAAAATGATTTTTCGACTACTGTGAATGGAACCAAAATCACTTTCGACTGTGTTTTCAACGCCATTCACGGAACTCCGGGCGAAGATGGTTTAATGCAAGCCTATTTTGAATTAATTGGAATGCCGCAAACTTCTTGCGATTATTATCAATCCGCTTTGACTTTCAACAAACGTGATTTACTTTCGGTATTAAAACCTTACGGAATCAAAACTGCCACTTCATACTATTTGAACAAAGGCGACCATATCGACACGACTGAAATTGTTAAAGCAGTTGGTTTGCCTTGTTTTGTTAAACCAAACAAATCGGGTTCCAGTTTTGGAATTTCAAAAGTAAAAACTGCCAACGAATTGCCAATCGCTATCGAAGTCGCTTACAAAGAAGACAACGAAATCATCATCGAAAGTTTCCTTGACGGAACCGAAGTTTCTGTTGGAGTAATCAATTACAAAGGAATTGTAACCGTTTTACCCATCACCGAAATTGTTTCGGAAAATGATTTCTTCGATTATGAAGCCAAATACCAAGGAAAATCTCAGGAAATTACGCCAGCCAGAATCTCAGACGAAATGACAAAAAGAGTAAGCGAAGTAGCAAAACGCGCCTACGAAGTTTTGAAAATGAAAGGCTTTTCCAGAAGCGAATTCATATTTGTGAACGGCGAACCATATATGCTCGAAATGAATACTATTCCTGGTCTCACCACCGAAAGTTTGATTCCGCAACAAGCCAAAGCTGCTGGAATTTCATTAGAGGATTTGTTTAGCAACGCCATAGAATTGGCTTTGCCTGAATAACTAATTATTTCGTTAACTTTGTAAAAAACTAAACCATTATGATTGACTACAAACAATATATCGCAATAAATTCCGAAATACGTTTTGGTAAACCAACCATAATCGGCACCAGAATTACTGTTTTTGATGTTTTAAATTGGATGGCAAACGGAATGACCATAAATGAAATCATTGAAGATTTTCCGGAACTTAACGAAAACCAAATCAAGGCGTGCCTTTCTTACGCAGCAGATAGAGAACATAAAATTCAAATCGCATCGTGAAATTGCTGTTTGACCAAAATATTTCTTTTAGAATAATATCTAAAATAAAACTCAAATTTCCTGATGCAAAACAAGTTAGACAACTCGGAATCGAAAATTATTCAGATATAGAAATATGGAGATTTGCTAAAGAAAATGAATTTACCATAGTAACTTTCGATGCAGATTTTTATGATTTATCAAATTTCAAAGGTTTTCCACCTAAAATAATTTGGTTACGTTTCGGCAATACAAAAACTGATTTTATTGCCGACATAATAAATTCAAGGAATTCAATTATTAAAGATTTTGTCAGTTCTGCTGAGTATTCCGAAATCGCCTGTTTGGAAATCAAATAAATAATTAAAAAATGAACAAAACCAGACTCGAAGCCTTTAGCGATGGCGTATTAGCCATAATCATCACCATAATGATTTTGGAAATAAAAGTGCCAAACGACAATAGTTTCGAATCTTTGAAGCCGCTAATTCCTGTTATTTTAAGTTATGTTTTGAGTTTTGCTTATGTTGGTATCTATTGGAACAACCATCATCATATGTTTCAGGTTGTAAAAAAAGTTAACGGCTCGATTTTATGGGGCAATCTTTTTTTACTTTTTTGGTTGTCCTTAATTCCTTTTGCCACAAGCTGGATAGGTTCGCAACATTTTGCAGCAGTTCCAATGAGCGTTTATGGAATTATCTTATTGATGTGTGCTATTTCCTATACGATTCTTCAAAATAAAATTATTAAACTCGAAGGCAAGGATTCAGTCTTATACAAAGCTGTTGAAAAAGACGTGAAAGGAAAAATATCTTTGGTTTGTTATATTTTAGCAGTGCCTCTGGCGTTTGTTTCGCCTTGGATATCCGGATTACTTTACACCACAGTTGCTCTGATTTGGATTATTCCGGATAGGAGAATTGAAAAACAAATAAATAATAATTAAAATGAGAAAAGCTATTTTTCCGGGATCTTTTGACCCAATTACTTTAGGTCACGAAGATATTATCAGAAGAGGAATTCCTCTATTTGACGAAATTGTAATTGCTATTGGCGTCAATGCCGAGAAAAAATATATGTTTTCGCTTGAAGAAAGAAAACGTTTCATCGAAGAAACTTTTAAAAACGAACCAAAGGTTTCCATCATTGTTTATGAAGGATTAACCATTGATTTGTGTCATAAAATCAAAGCCAATTTTATCTTGCGTGGCCTTCGAAATCCAGCCGATTTTGAGTTTGAAAAAGCAATAGCTCACACCAACAGACGATTATCAAAAATTGAAACTGTCTTTTTATTGACCGCAGCAAAAACATCTTTTATCAGTTCAAGTATTGTGAGAGACGTGCTTCGCAACGGTGGTGAATATGAATTATTGGTTCCTGATTCTGTACGTGTAAAAAAATAGTATTCCGCATAAATTTGGAAAAAGGCTTCATTTAGCATTACTTTCGCAAAAAAAATTGACAATAATATAGAAATGGAAAGAACATTAAATAAACGCAGCGGATCTCAATGTGAACTTTGCGCAGCAACTGAAAACCTAAAAGTATATACCGTTTTACCAACAAAAAAAGGTGGAGCCGACGAAAGTATTTTGGCATGCAGTACTTGTATTGACCAAATTGAAAATCCGGCAAATGTAGATTTAAATCATTGGAGATGTTTGAATGATAGTATGTGGAGTGAACATACCGCTGTTCAAGTGGTTGCTTGGCGAATGTTGAGCAGAATGCGTGCAGCGGGTTGGCCAAAAGAATTGCTGGATATGATGTATTTAGATGAAGATACTTTAGCTTGGGCACAAGCAACTGGTGAAGGCGAAGAAGATGAAAACAAAGTGATTCATCGTGATGTAAATGGAGTAATTCTTGCAACTGGCGACTCAGTAGTTTTGATTAAAGATTTGAAAGTAAAAGGTTCAAGTATGGTTGCCAAACAAGGAACTGCGGTTCGTAACATTAGACTAGACCACGAAAATGCCGAATATATTGAAGGAAGAGTTGATGGTCAAACTATTGTAATTATTACGCAATACGTTAAGAAAGTATAGTTAGCAGTTAGCAGTTAGAAAAAAACGAAAACGTCCTGAGAAATCAAGACGTTTTTTTTATGTGGATGTTTAATCTTCCTCCTTCTTAATAACCTTTCTCGCTACTTCAATTTTGAACTTCTTGCCTTTCATTTTTTCGTCCTTGATGTTGTGAAGCAAGTCTTTTACTTTATTGAATTTTACGGCTGCGAACGAAATAAAATCCTTTACTTCGATTAATCCTAAATCGCCTTTCTCCAATTTTCCTTTTTGGGAAAAGAAACCCACAACATCTATTTTATTCAATTTATTTTTCTTTCCACCACTGATGTAGATGGTTTGAAATTCGGGTGGTTTTGGTAAAGTGGTCGCATTTTCTACTTTCAAAACTTCCATACTATAATCGATATAATCTAGCTTTTTTTCACTATCGTGAGCAATAATGTATGCTGTTCCAGAAGCTAACATTC
>JAEMQE010000019.1:5512-23232 GCA_022758945.1 Lentimicrobium sp.
ACCATTTTCATTGCAAGATTGGTTGCTTCTTCTTCGCTTGGAATAAAATCCAAAATCGTTGGATTGACCACTCTGGTATATTTTGGAATTTCAATATCGGAAGTTGCAGAAACCAAAACACGTTTATTCAGTTTGGATAATTTTCCAATGATGAAAGACATTTGTTCGTGAAAACCCAACTGCAATGACTTATCAAATTCATCAAGAATCAAAGTTTCAATTTTGTCCAAACGAAAAGTTCCTCGGTCGATATGATCCGCAATTCTGCCCGGAGTTCCAATTAAAACGGCTGGAGGATTGCTTAAATTCTTGATTTCGGTATCAATGGAATGTCCGCCGTAACAAACATTTACTTTATAATCGGTTCCCATTTTTTTCCAAACTTGCTCAATTTGCAATCCTAATTCTCGTGATGGAACCAGAATCAAACATTGTACAGACAGCATTTCGGGTTTCAACATTTCGAAAATGGGCAACAAGAAAGCGAGTGTTTTCCCGGAACCTGTTGGTGAGAGCAGTAAAATATTGTTATCGCTAAGAATGGTTTCTTGGGCAGCAACCTGCATTTCGTTTAGGCTTTTAATGCCTAAATTGAGTAGTAAATTATTGGAATGGTGCGTTGCATTCATTTTGCAAAGGTAACTTTTCAATTACGAATTACGAATTAAAAATTACGAGTTTCTCAAGCATTCGTAATTCGTAATTTTTAATTCATAATTATCTACTCTTCTTCGAACAATAATTTGATGTTTTCATAAGAATTTTTCAAAGCGCCTTTCATTTCATTTGGGTTGAGCCAAACCGCTTTTTCGATGCCTTCCTCGATTTGTCCCACGGGAATTCCTTCATAATCAGAAGTCATTTCAAACCAATGCGTAATTTTTAATCTATAACAACCATTTCGTCTGAAAATATGATAGGTTTTTTGGAGTTTTTTGGTAATCTTCAATTTATTAACGCCAGTTTCTTCTTCTACTTCGCGCATTGCGGTTTCTTCAATATCTTCCCCTTTTTCAGTTCCGCCTTTAGGTAAATCCCATTTTCCGCTTCTGAAAATAAATAATACCTCCCCTTTTTTATTGTAAACTAATCCTCCGCCAGCTTTAGAAACTGGAATTTTAGATTTCAAAGTTTTCATAATCTCTTTCTCATCAGGATGATAGAGATAGGCTTTTTGAATTTTGTTTTGAAAAATTTTGATAATAAGTTGCACTATATCAACACTTTCTAATAAGAATAGCTGAAAATTAGTCTCCTTGGAGATTTCATTTGTCAAAAAAAGTGGTTTGTCGTTCACAAAAACTTTATACATTTGTATTATGATATTTAATAAAGATACTGCCGAGAAAACTGCCGAATTGCTTTTGCAAATAAATGCAATTAAATTGAATCCAAGAAATCCTTTTACATGGGCTTCGGGATGGCAATCACCAATCTATTGTGATAACCGATTAATTCTATCATTTCCGCTCATCAGAAATTATGTTCGGGATGAATTTTCAAAACATATAGAAAAACAATTTGGAAAACCAGATGTAATTGCGGGTGTGGCTACAGGAGCAATTGGAATTGGAATTTTAGTTGCCGAAAGTTTAGGATTACCGTTTGTTTATGTTCGTCCGGAACCTAAAAAACACGGAAGACAAAACCAAGTGGAAGGTTTTCTTCAAAAAGGTCAAAATGTGGTAATTGTTGAAGATTTAATAAGCACCGGAAATAGTAGTTTGCTTGCTGTTGAAGCCTTGCGCGCTGCCGGAGCAAACGTAAAAGGTATGGCTGCAATCTTTACTTATGGTTTTGATGTTGCCAAAGAAAACTTTAAAAATGCCAATGTTGACCTGTTAACTTTGAGCAATTATCAAAATTTATTAGACTTGGCTGTTGCCAAAAGATACATTACCGAAGAAGAAGAACAAACCTTGAGAGAATGGAATTCGAGTCCATCAACTTGGGGTGTACAAGTTTAAAATTTCAAAAAAAAACAATAAAATTAATTGAGGATTAGATTGCTTCGTTCCTCGCAATGACAAAAAAATGAACTTAGAAAGTCCCAAAGTTACTGTCGAAAAATCAGCACAAGAATTATTTGATTTATTAAGCGATGTTCGAAATTTCGAAAAATTAATGCCGGAAAATATTGCGAAATTTGAAGTTATTGGTGACAATGCTTTTATTTTTGGACTAAAAGGAATGCCTGAAATCAAATTGAAAATGAAAGAAAAAATCGCTCCAAATAAAGTGGTTTTGGGAGCTGCAAGCGACAAATTACCTTTTACTTTGGTTGCTGATATTAATTCGGTTTCTGATAATTCATCTAATGTGCAATTACTTTTTGATGGGGAATTTAATGCAATGATGGGTATGATGATAAAAGGACCAATATCGAAATTTATCGAAACATTGGCTGGAAATATGACAAAACTTTAATTTAATATTCTTCTAAATTGTCATTTCGACCTACGGGAGAAATCTCATAACGAGAGCGACTAATGTGATTTCTCCTGCGTCGAAATGAAAAATAATAGTATTTTTTGCTATCAATATAACATTTGAATTTCCTTAATATCAAATTCGGAAATTGAATCATCTTCCAGCAGTATTTCGAGTTTTCCAATTGGAGAAACCCCTTGAATAATTCCCATAAAATTTTGTTGGTTCTGGTCTTCGAACGGCATTGGAATTCCTATTTTGAAGAGTTTATTGGTATATTCATTCCAAAATGAATCCGAGTTTTGGTTCCAAGACTGAATATTTTGTTCCAACTTTTCGACAATCTTCAAAAGAATTTCTTCTTTATCAAAAGTGGTGTTGCAAATTAAAGCTAATGAAGATGCTTTGGGTAAATTTTCAAAATTCATTTGATTGATATTCAAACCCAAACCTGCAATAGAATTAATACTTCCATCGCTTTTAATGCTGTTTTCAATAAGAATTCCGCCTACCTTTTTGTTATATGACATAATGTCGTTAGGCCATTTAATACTTAATTCAGGAATGTTCAACCTTTCTAACACCTGAATTATGGAGACAGACACCGCGATATTGACATCAAAAATTTGGTTAATATTGGGTATGAAATCTTTAACCAAAACACTCATTATTAAGTTTTTACTTGGCTCAGAATCCCATACAGAACCCATTTGCCCTTTGCCTTTTGTTTGACTTTCGGCAGTAACAACGGTGAAGTTTTCCAGTATCTGATTGCTCGATAATCCTTTTAGGAATTCATTTGTAGAATCTATGGCATCGAGTTTGATTAGTTTCATAAGGAGTTATTTGTGGAACAGAATTTAATATTATGTTAAGGTTCAAAAATAATCACAAAAAATGGTAACTTTACAAACTTATTTAAAAATAATTCATGGCTAAAAAGATTATAAATAATGATGTTCTACTAGCAAACATCATCAAGGGAATAGAAGAAGTAAAAGGAAATGACATCGATATTCTGGATTTAAGAGAAATAGACACCGCCGTTTGTGATTATTTTGTTATCTGCAACGGAAATTCAAACACTCAGGTTAACGCTATTGTTAACTCCATTCAAAAAATAGTTTCAAAAGAATTAAAAGACAAACCTTGGCATGTTGAAGGTTCTGATAATGCGGAATGGGTTCTTATGGACTATGTTAGCATTGTGGTTCACGTTTTCCAAAAACACATTCGAGAATATTATAACATCGAAAGTCTTTGGGGTGATGCCAAAATTACCAAAATCGAGAATAAATACTAAAGAAATATACCTCTAATGGCAAATAATAATCCAAATTCAAATAAATTTAAAGTTAGTCCTTGGCTGATTTATACCGCAATATTATTAGTTTTCTTGACCATAAGCTTTTTTACAGGCGGTTCAAGTTTTCAAGAACCTGCACAATTAACCTCTTCAAATTTTAATGCCTATTTGGAAAAAGGGCAAATTGAAAAAGTAATTGTTTACAATAAAGCAGAAGCCGAAGTATTTCTAACAGCTGCAGCCTTAAAAGATCCTGCCAATAAGAAAGTGGCAAAAGATATTTTAGACCGTCCAAATAAAGGGCCTCATTATACTTTTATCATCGGTAACGATCAACTTTTTCAAACCAAACTGGAAAAAGCGGTTGCAGAAGGAAAATTAAAAGATTTTAATTTCTTACCAAAAAATAATTGGACCGATATTTTCGTAAGTCTGTTGCCAATCATCATCATCATTGGTGTTTGGATTTTCATTATGAGAAGAATGTCGGGCGGAGCTGGTGGCGGTGGCGGACAAATTTTCAATATCGGAAAATCGAAAGCCAAACTATTTGACGAAAAAACAGACATTAAGACTTCATTTAAAGATGTTGCAGGTTTAGAAGGTGCAAAAGAAGAAATACAAGAAATTGTGGAATTCCTGAAGAATCCCGAAAAATACACCAATCTGGGTGGTAAAATTCCAAAAGGGGCACTGCTCGTTGGTCCTCCTGGAACTGGAAAAACCCTATTGGCAAAAGCCGTAGCAGGAGAAGCCCAAGTTCCATTTTTCTCTTTATCAGGTTCTGATTTTGTTGAAATGTTCGTTGGAGTTGGAGCATCTCGTGTACGTGATTTATTCAAACAAGCCAAAGAAAAAGCACCGGCAATCATCTTTATTGATGAAATTGATGCTGTGGGTAGAGCCAGAGGAAAAAACAATATGTCTGGCGGAAATGACGAACGTGAAAATACGTTGAACCAATTACTTACCGAAATGGATGGTTTTGGAACCAATTCCAATGTGATTGTTTTGGCCGCAACCAACAGAGCTGACGTTTTAGACAAAGCTTTAATGCGTGCAGGTCGTTTTGACAGACAAATTTTTGTGGACTTGCCGGACATTCGCGAACGTGCCGAAATTTTCAAAGTTCACCTTGCTCCATTGAAAAAGATTGAAGGTCTTGACACCGACTTTTTGGCCAAACAAACTCCTGGTTTTTCTGGAGCTGATATTGCCAATGTATGTAACGAAGCAGCATTAATTGCCGCAAGAAACAACAAAACTGCTGTTGACAAACAAGACTTTCTTGATGCAGTAGACAGAATTGTTGGCGGTCTTGAAAAGAAAAATAAAATTGTGACTCCTGACGAAAAGAAAGCAATCGCTATTCACGAAGCAGGACACGCAACAGTGAGCTGGATGCTGGAACACGCAGCACCTTTAATAAAAGTAACTATTGTTCCTAGAGGACAAAGCCTTGGAGCGGCTTGGTATTTACCAGAAGAACGTCTTATTGTTCGTACGGATCAAATGCTTGATGAAATGTGTGCAACAATGGGTGGAAGAGCTGCAGAGAAAGTAACTTTCGACAGAATTTCAACTGGTGCATTAAGTGATTTAGAAAAAGTAACCAGACAAGCTCGTGCGATGGTAACCATTTATGGGTTGAACGAAAAAATAGGAAATGTTACTTATTATGATTCAACTGGGCAAAGTGAATACAGTTTTTCTAAACCATATTCTGAGGAAACAGCCAAGACAATCGATAAAGAAATTTCTTTGTTAATAGAAAGCCAATACGAAAGAGCAATCAAAATATTGGAGGAAAACAAAGACAAACTGCATCAGCTTGCAGATATTCTAATTGAGAAAGAAGTGATTTTCAAAGATGACTTAGAAGCAATTTTTGGCAAAAGAACTTTCGATGCAAATCTTGAAGAAGTAGTCTCTTAATAAGAGAAAACATATATTATTTTAAAATCTTAATTCAAAAGTGACTTTTGAATTAAGATTTTTTTATCTTTGGACGTTTTCAAATCGTTTATCAAGTAGTATAGAAAAATATGAGTCTTTTTAGAAAATTTTTTGGTTCAAATAACCCAGATTCTGAGGGGGAAAAAGATAACGAATTCAGCAAGTTCTCTCCGGATAATGATGCTCCTTTAGAAGAGCAGTTCATCTATAATTTCAAAAAAAATGGCGGTAAATTTTTATACTGTGAAAATGAAGCCGAATTAAAAGATCATTTTGAAAACATTCTTGAAGAAAATGACTGGTTCGAAAGCGAAGCTTTATGCTATGACCCTGAGCTTTTTCAGATGCTTGAAGAAAATAAAATCACGCATCATAAACCAAAACACCCTTCTTTTCTTCTGGCAAACTGTGAAAACCTCATTGCTGAAGAAGGTTCTATATTGTTTTCATCTAAACAAATTAAGCAACATAAACCAAACGAACTCCCAGCCAACATCATTGTTTTAGCGACCACCAGCCAGATTATTGGAACAAAAAGTGACGGATTGAGCGTTATAAAAAAGAAGTACATTAGAGATTATCCAACAAATATTACAACCATAAAATATTTCGAAAAAGTGGAAGAGGAAGACTTTACTCAATATGGAAGCACTGCAAAGAATCTATATTTATTGCTTTTAGAAGATCAATAGGATGAATGAAACACTTAAGAGATCAATATCTGGTGCTATATATATAATTCTATTACTAGCTTCAATACTGTTTTCAACAGAGAGTTTTTTTATTTTATTTGGAATATTTCTCCTTCTTGCCGTTGTAGAATTTTGTTATTTAATTCAACTCAATAAATTTGTTTCGCTGCTTATTGCAATAGTTATTTACCTTTTTTTTTACGAAACAAACCTCAAAAAGTATAATTTATTTTCGAATGAAGTGGCCTATTTTGCTACTATTTCGGCACTTATAGTGACACTTCTCGTTTCAATAAAGGGAATTTTATTTCTGTTTGACCACAAGGAAGTTAAGACTAATACAGTTTCAAAATACAGTTACTTAATTGGTTATATCATCCTTCCATTTGTTTTTATCACAAAAATTCCATTTGGCGAAAAAGGGTATAATCCAAAAATTATCATCAGTATTTTTATTCTTATTTGGACAAATGATACCTTTGCATTTATTGTGGGGAAATCTATTGGAAAAAGAAAACTATTTGAAAGAGTTTCTCCAAAGAAAACAATAGAAGGATTTATTGGAGGTATTGTATTCTCTGTATTGGCGAGTTATATCATTTCGAGATATTATTTTGACCCAAAAGAATCTTATTTTAAAAAATCGGTTGTAATTTGGATGACAATTGCATTGATTGTGAGTGTTTTTGGCACAATTGGCGATTTAATCGAATCAAAATTCAAACGCGCTGCCGGCGTAAAAGATAGCGGAGCCATAATGCCTGGCCACGGAGGCATTCTAGATCGACTAGATAGTGTTATATTTGTAGCACCAATTATATTTTTATTTTACCAAATTCTAAACTATGTTTCATAAAGAAGGCGCTCAATCAATATTAATAGGCACAGTTTTTACTGCTGTAGTACTTTTACTGTCCGATAAATTCATTGACACCAATTGGATTAAAATGACCATTCAAATCAGTACTTTCGTATTGTTAATTATTATTTTGCAATTTTTCAGAAACCCAAAACGCAATTTCATTCTCAATGAAAACCAAATCTTAGCTCCCGTAGACGGAAAAGTAGTTGTCATTGAAGAAGTTTACGAAGGTGAATATTTTAAAGAAAAACGCATTCAGGTTTCCATATTTATGTCTCCCTTAAATGTTCACGTAACTCGTTATGCACTTAGCGGTTTAGTGAAATTTAGTAAATACCATCCAGGAAAATTCTTGGTAGCTTGGCATCCAAAAGCCAGTGAGGAAAACGAAAGAACCACTATTGTAATCGAAAACAAAACCTTTGGAGAAGTACTTTATCGTCAAATCGCAGGCGCTTTAGCAAGAAGAATCGTAAATTATGCCAAAGAAGGAAAGCAAGTTATGCAAGGTGAAGATGCAGGTTTTATTAAATTTGGTTCCAGAGTCGATCTGTTTTTACCTTTGGGAACACCAATAAATGTAGTACTTAACCAAAAAGCCATTGGAGGCAAAACTGTTATAGCAACAAAAAATGAATAAAAAAGATTTAGATACACGGTTTCTTGAAGCGGTTGAAATTGCTTCGCAAATGACCCAGGCATCATTACCTCAGGATGTCCAACTAAGACTTTATGCATTTTACAAACAGGCAACCTACGGAACATTAAGTTATAATCATTCTGAAAGTTATGATTTAAGAAATGCTTTCAAAACAAATGCCTGGATTCAAATAAGCCACTTATCCATTGAAGAGGCAAAAGAACAATACATAGAAATTATAAATTCCTTATTGGAAAAATAGTTCTCATTATGAAAAAGTTAAGTTTACTGCTATCAAATTTATTGCTACTCACACTATTAATTTCCTGCAACAACAAAAAATACACCGAAGTCGTTGATGTGCCGTTGCCAGAAGTGGAACAGAAAACAGCAATAATAGGAGTTCCTGACGATGTCAAAGCCAATGAAGGCTCATTCCAACTTGAAAAATTGCCTTATTCCTACGATGCTTTGGCGCCAAATATCTCGACATCAACAATGGAAAATCATTATTCCAAGCATTATTTAACCTACACCAATAACCTAAACAAAGCAATAGCGGGAACGGCATTAGAGAATCTAACCATAGAAGAAGTTCTGGCAAAATTAGATCCAAGCGTTGACGAAATCAAGAATAATGCTGGTGGATATTACAATCACTCCTTGTATTTTAAATGTATGACTCCAAAAGCAGGAGGACAACCACAAGATACTTTGGCAGCTGCCATCACCAAAAAATTTGGCTCTTTTGAGAATTTTACCACTGCTTTCAAAGACGAAGCTACAAAACAATTTGGTTCCGGTTGGGTTTGGTTGATTGTAGATAGATCAGGAAGTCTTCAAATTACAAACACTCAAAATCAAGACAATCCTTTGATGCGAAATGCCCTAGTTCCTGGAAAACCAATTCTGGCTTTAGACTTATGGGAACACGCTTACTACCTAGATTACCAGTACAAAAGAAAAAATTATGTTGATGCTTTTTTCAATGTAATCAATTGGAAAAAAGTAGGTGAAAATTATGAGGAAGCTTTGAAGAAGTAGTTGGATTGAGGTTATTAAGGAATGTAATATACAAGTTAGCAGTATTACCTCCTGCTGGTGCGAGCGTCACGCTCGTACAAACAAAAAACCCTGTCAGGGTTTTGAACCCTCCTGCTGGTGCGAGCGTCACGCTCGTAAAAAAAATAACCCTGTCAGGGTTTCAAACCCTGACAGGGTTGAAAATATATCTACAACTGAAAAATAAACGATTCCGAAGGACCAATACTGATTTGCGCTTTTCCTTCTCCGTTTTCTACTCGTAATTGCGTTGTTTTTTTATGATACAATTGATCGGTAATCGTATAAGTGCCATCTTTCAAATTCCATTTTTGGATAATATCCGCTGGAATTCTTAGGTCAAAATTACTGGAAGCCAAGGAATAAAAATTAGTCACAATAATCAGTTTTTGAGTGTCAGACCAGCGAACGTATGAATAAATGGCTATGTCGTAACCCAGTGTAACGTTCCGATTGGCCGTTTGTATTTCCTGAAAATTCCCCATCAAAGCAGAACTGTTGATAGAAAAATTCAACAGTCTTTTATAAAAATCACGCAAGTCTTTTTCGTCTTGACTGAGTTGACCTCCGTCAAATTTTCCTCCGTTCATCCAGCGTTGATGATTGGGTACACCAACATAATCAAAAATTGAAGTTCGGGAATGGGTTCCAAAACCAGCGTTTTCATTTCCGGCTTCTCCCACTTCCTGACCAAAATAAATCATTGTTGGCGAAGTGCTTATCGTTGCAGAAACTACCATTAGCGGTTTCCCTTTTTCAGGTGTTCCGGCAAATTCTGGACTTGCCAAACGTTGCTCATCGTGATTGTCCAAGAAATGCAACATATGATGCTCGATATCAGCCATTTTATGCTGAATATCCGAAAGTCCATCAGGCCAAGTTTTTCCTTGAATAACGGCTTTCAAATGATCATAGGTTTCGACTTTGTCGTACAAATAATCCATTTTCCCAAGGCGAATATAATTGCGATATTCATTTGGATTATACACTTCAGCCATCAAGAAAGCGTCTGGATTCTTCACTTTTATTGCCGAATTCATATAACTCCAAAATTCATAAGGTACCATTTCGGCCATATCATAACGGAAACCATCCACGCCTTTGGTAGTCCAATACAAAGCGATATCACGGAATTTAATCCAAGAATTAGGCACACTTTTATCTTTCCAAAAATCAAAATGTTCTTGATAGGATTTAGTATCAAAACCCCCTGGAAGTTCCGGAAAATCTTTCGAACCATCAGGACGAATTCCATAATTGACTTTCACTGTTTCGTACCAGTCATTTTTATCTGGTTTTGCTTTTCTTGAACCGTTACCTGTCCATTTTGCAGGGTATTCATCAAATTTTCCATCAATTAATGGATTGCTTTCACCGTTTAGAGGTTTATCGGTATCAGGAATTTCAAAACGAGTATTCGGAATATAATAAAAGTTATTATCGCGTTTGTATTCCACCGAAACATCATCATCGGCACCAAAATCTCTCACACCTTTTGGATTGCTTTTCCCTTCGTATTTTCGAGCAATATGATTGGGAACAATATCTATAATTACCTTCAATCCCGCTTTATGTGTTCGGGCAATCAAGGCTTCAAATTCTTGCAAACGATTCGCAGGATTGACCGCCAAATCAGGATTTACATTATAATAATCTTTCACAGCATACGGCGAACCGGCACGACCTTTTACTACTTCCGGATCGTCGTTTGAAATACCAATATTGGTATAATCGCGAACCAAAGCATGATGCGGAACTCCTGTGTACCAAATATAAGTTACACCCAAATCCTTGATTTCTTTCAGTGCTATATCGGTAAAATCATTGAACTTCCCAACTCCATTTTCCTCGATGGTTCCCCAAGGTTTGTTGGTCGTATTTTTGTTTCCAAACAATCGGGTGAAAACCTGATAGACAACTTCTTTCTTCTGTGGTGCGGTTTCTTTGTTTACTGTATCCGTTTTCATAGCTGTAGTTTTGCAGGCTGTTGCCAAAAGTAGTGTGCTTATACTTGCAACAATAGTTATTTTTTTTATCATAGTTAATTATTTTTCCTGATTTTTATTGCTAATTATGAAATCCAATCCAAATGGATTAACAACATCTAAAAATACTATTTTTTTGCTACCAATTTGAGAATTATTCAAGATTTATATGAAACAATTTACTGAAATTTGAACTACAACGAAACAGTATTCCTTTTTGTTTATAAGTTGTGCAACATAAAAATTGCCACAAAGGCACAAAGGCACAAATTTTAAATTATTGGATTTGAAACTTTTTCCTTTGTGACTTTGTGACTTTGTGGCGAAAAATTGAATGGTGGCAATACTTAAATGCTACACTTATAAATAAATCATAATATGGATTCAGGTTGTTTCCTTTTTCTTAAATTTGGCAAAAAGTAAATCCATTGAAGAAATCGCTGTTTTTCATAAGTTGTTGTTTAATTCTAATTTCGCAAAACCTTTTGGCGCAAGCACCAAAAAAAATCATTGTTGAACATTCTGATTATTTTGATGTAAACCAACTTGAAGTTCCAGATGCTGTATTGCTAACCGGAAATGTGCGGGTGAACCACGACGGTGTGATTATGACTTGCAACAAAGCCTATTATTTCCAAAAAGAAAACTACATAAAAGCCTTTGGAAACGTACAATTGGTGCAAGGTGATACCTTATATCTCAACAGTAAATATGCAGAATACAACGGCAATATGAAACAAGCTTTTGCCACTGGAGATGCCGTTATGCGTTCGCCGGAATCGACTATGGTTACAGATACCATCAACTTTAACCGAAACACCCAAGAAGTCTATTACAACTCGAATGGGACAATTACCAATAGAGAAAATACGCTGAAAAGCAAGTCGGGAAAATACTTTGTTGCCGAAAAAAAATTCCAATTCCTGACTGCGGTTACCATCACAAATCCTAAATACGTCATCAAATCCAATCACCTGGATTATTACAGCAATTCCGGGCATTCATATCTTTTTGGACCATCAACAATTACCAGTAAAGCCAATTATATTTATACCGAAAAAGGGTTTTATGATACTAAAAAAAATCTGGCACATTTTCTTCGAAAGTCTTACATAAAATACGATGACCGATTGATTGAAGGCGACAGTTTATATTATGACCGAAACCGTGAATTTGCCTCGGCAACGAGGAACGTAAAAATAACCGACTCCATAAATCGAGGAATTGTCAAAGGACATTATGCCGAAATTTATAAAAATCAGGATTCGATGTTTGTGACCAAAAGAGCCGTGGCAATCAACTTTGTCGAAAACGATTCGGTTTATATTCACGGAAAAAAATTAATGGTTACTGGTCCGGAAGGCAATCGGATTATTCGTGCTTACAACAATGTTCGTTTTTATAAAACCGATATGAGCGGAAAATGTGATTCGCTTCATTCCAGTTCAAAAACAGCCTTGACAAAACTGATGGGAAATCCCATTCTTTGGAATGGAGATAGCCAAATTACTGGTGATGTGATGCATCTCATTGGCAACAACAACACAAAAAAACTAGATTCACTCAAAGTGCTCAACAATACGTTTCTGGTCTCGAAAGACACGCTCGGAACAGGTTTCAACCAAGTGAAAGGACAAAATCTCTACGGTAAATTCGAAAACGGGAAACTCCACGACGTTGACATCATAAAAAATACCGAGGTCATTTATTATATGCGGAATGAAACCCACGATCTCATTGGTATTAATAAAAACGTGAGCAGTAAAATCAATATTATTTTCAATAAAAATGCCATAGAAACCATTACTTTTTACAAGCAAATTGACGGAGATATTTATCCCGAAAAAGACTTGCCCGAAAATGCCCGGAGACTGCGGGCACTATTTTGGCGTGGCGATGAAAGAATAAAATCAAAGGATGATATTTTCCCGCCCGAAGAAAATATAGAAAACGATAAACTGGTCAAGCAAGGCAAAACCGAAAATGACAAGAAGAATGTTCCAATGAAAATCCGGAAGGAAACATTGAATTACGATAAGAAGAAAAAGAAATAGGTGGCAGATTGCACGTGGCAGATTACAGGTTGCAAAAAACAGGTTTACCAAAATAAATAATTCATCTATTTGTCATTCCGACGAAGGAGAAATCCCAACAAACAAGAGCAACTGATGAGATTCCTCCTTCGTCGGAATGACAAATTTCAAGATAAAAACAATCAAATTAACAAACAAAACTCCGTGAACATTGCGAAAACTTCTCGCCTTTGCGGTTAAAAACCATAAACCTTGAACAACGATTTCATAAAATACCAAGCACAAACTTCTCCCTATCCTTTAGGAATGGAAGTTTCGCACGCCAAAGGCTCTTATATTTTCGATACCACCAATAAAAAATATTTAGATTTTGTGGCTGGAGTTTCAGCTTGCACACTCGGGCATCAACCGCCAAGAGTCAATCAGGCGATAAAAGACCAATTAGACAAATATTCGCATGTGATGGTTTATGGTGAATATTCGCAAAGTCCAGCGGTGGAATATTGTAAATTACTGGCTTCACTCCTACCTGAACCCTTGGACAAAACCTATCTCGTCAATTCCGGTACGGAAGCCATTGAAGGCGCCTTAAAACTCGCCAGAAGAACTACAGGACGAAGCCAATTGATTTCTTGTCACAACGCCTATCACGGCAACACAATGGGTTCGATGAGCGTGATGGGATATGAAGAACGCAAGCGCATTTTTCGTCCATTGATTCCCGATGTCGAATTTATCACCTTCAACAACGAAGCCGATTTAGAAAAAATAACCACCAAAACTGCCGGAATTCTTCTCGAAACCATTCAAGGTGGCGCTGGATTTATTCAACCTCATAACGATTTCCTGAAAAAAGTAAGAGAACGTTGCACTGAAGTGGGCGCAATGATGATTCTCGACGAAATCCAACCGGGTTTTGGAAGAACAGGAAAACTTTTTGGGTTCCAAAACTACGATGTCGTTCCTGATATTGTGGTTATGGGAAAAGGAATGGGCGGCGGAATGCCTGTGGGCGCTTTCACAGCATCATCAGAAATGATGGATTTATTGAGCCACGATCCCAAGTTAGGTCACATCACTACTTTTGGCGGACATCCTGTCATTGCGGCAGCCTGCTTGGCGACTTTGCAGGAAATTACCGAAACAAATTTGATGGCTGAGACTTTGGAAAAGGAAAAACTCTTCAGATTACTTTTGGTACATCCTTTGATAAAAGAAGTTCGAGGAAAAGGATTAATGTTGGCGGCAATGACAGAAAGTGCGGAGATAACCAATGAAGTGATTCTGAAATGCCAAGACAAGGGATTGATTTTATTTTGGCTTTTATTTGAAGCAAATGCTATAAGAATTACACCGCCATTAACGATTTCCGAAGAAGAAATTAGGGAAGGTTGTGCGATAATGCTCGAAGTGATGAATGAGATTTAAATTGACATTGCTATTGTCATTGAAATTAACATTGAAAACCTGTTAATTAAATTGTTCACAACAATTCCAAATTTTTCTCACAATAACATCAAGGTTGCCTAATTTTATTTTGGGCAAACTCAAAAATATAAAGTATGCAATTAAGCAACGAGGAAGAAGAATATAACTTATCCCTATCCAAATTTGAGTCAATGTTGAAAACCAACAAAGTGCTCTTTTTTGACTCAGAAGAATTTGAAGAAATCATTCTCCATTATCTCGATATGGGAAAAGCCAATTTGGCTAAAAAGGCTTTAAAACTGGCTTTGGAACAACACCCAAGATCAACTGGATTAAAACTGGTCCAGGTTGAAATGCTGGTCTATGACGACAAGCTCGAACAAGCTGAGAAGTTATTGAACGAATTGTACGCCATCGAACCAACAAACGAAGAAATTTACATTCAAAAAGCAAATATTTTTTCTAAAAGAGACAACCACGAAAAAGCGGTTGAACTGCTGAATATTGCTTTAGAATACACCGATGATTTTGCCGATGTCTATAATTTAATCGGGATGGAATACTTGTTTATGGACAATCTCGAAATGGCCAAAGAAAGCTTTATCAAATGTCTGGAAGAAGATCTTGAAGACCAATCTGCCTTGTATAACGTGGTGTATTGCTTCGAATTTTTAGACCAAAACCAGGAAGCAATTGACTATTTAACAAAATACATTGATCAAAATCCGTACAGCGAAATCGCCTGGCATCAATTGGGGCGTTTGCATTATGGCATAAAAGAATATGAAAATTCCATTCGTGCTTTTGATTATGCTACGCTGATTGATGATGAATTCCTGGGGGCTTTTATGGAAAGAGCCAAGGCTTTGGAACGATTGAAAAAATACAAAGAAGCGATTGAAAGTTACAACAGAACCATCGAATTAGACGATGCTACTTCGTATGCTTTGCTTCGAATAGGAAAATGCTACGAAAAGTTAGGCAACAAAGTTCAGGCGTTGAAATATTTCAATAAAACGGTTCACGAAGATCCTCTTTTGGATAAAGGCTGGATTGCCATTACCGATTTTTACGTTCGCCAAAAAAACTACCAGAAAGCCTTGTTTTTTGTCAATAAAGCATTAGCTATTGACAATCAAAATCGATTGTATTGGAAACGTTTTGCTTCCATAAACAAACAATTGAACCTTTTTGAAGAAGCTGAATTTGGGTATCGAAAGGCGGTTGAATTTGGCGATTATGAATTGGACACTTGGTTGTTTTGGGTTGATATTCTTCTGTTTTTAGGCGAATTCGAAAGCGCAATACAAACCTTGCTGCAAGCCTCGGAATATTTTCCG
Source organism: Lentimicrobium sp. (assembly GCA_022758945.1). Classification (GTDB taxonomy): domain Bacteria; phylum Bacteroidota; class Bacteroidia; order Flavobacteriales; family Flavobacteriaceae; genus Flavobacterium. The sequence continues at coordinate 21,247 of JAEMQE010000019.1, forward strand.
GAAGAGAACGAAGTCGAATATCGTTTGGCTGGATTGTACTTTATGATTCAGGACACCACCAAAGCTAAATTTCATTTGAGCAATGCGATGCGTTTGAATTTTGACAATTATATTCTTATCGAGGATTTATTCCCGGTAGTTTGGGCTCGAAAAATGGTGCAGAATTACATTGCAAAACATAAAAAATAATTATTAAATTTCGCCACGAATTGCACAAATTAGCACAAATTCAATTTAAATAATTTGAAAAAATTAGTGAAAATTCGTGTAATTCGTGGCTAACAAAAACAGTACGTTAAGCGGACTCTTTTACAAAAAATTATACTGTTGGACACAATACGAAAACGCTTTGGTTTACTGGGACGCAACATTAGTTATTCATTTTCGAAAGGCTATTTTACAGAAAAATTCAGCAACGAAAACTTCGAAGGTTGTACTTACGAGAATTTCGATATTCCAGAAATAACGGCTTTCCCCAAAATCATAAAAAATACTCCCGACTTAAAAGGATTGAATGTCACGATTCCGTACAAAGAAGTGGTGATTCCGTATTTGGACAAACTATCTAAAAAAGCAACAGAAATAGGCGCCGTCAATACCATAAAGATTACCAAAAAAGGAAAACTGAAAGGCTACAACACAGACTATTATGGTTTTATGAAATCATTAGAACCGTTATTGCAAACGCATCATAAAAAAGCACTGATTCTGGGAACTGGTGGCGCATCCAAAGGCGTGGCATATGCCTTGAAAGAATTGGGAATTTTGTACACTTTTGTTTCCAGAGAAGCCAAAGAAGGCATTATCGATTACGACCGAATCAACGCCACTACTTTTGATAATTACCAAATCATCATTAACTCCACACCTGTGGGAACAAGTCCAAATACGGAGGCTTTCCCTTTGATTCCTTACGAGTATTTTACGGAAAAGCATATTGCTTACGACCTGATTTACAATCCGGCGGAAACCCAATTCCTAAAGAAAGCGAAAGTACAAGGCGCACAAACCAAAAACGGACAGGATATGCTTATTTTTCAGGCGGAGAAAGCTTGGAAGATTTGGAATAAGTAGAAAGTCATACGAATTGTTTCCAAATAATTCCTTTGAGATAAAATAAAAACTAAATGACTTTTCCTATTGTCCTTATATTCTTTACAAGACTATTTAAAAAAACTATGACAACAATAACATCAAATAAATATCAACTTATTGGAAAAACAATACTTCAATTAATAGTTCTTGGAGTTGTTTTTTTATTTATTTCAGTTCCTATCAGATTTGGGTTTTCTTATAATAGTAAAGGTATCATGCCTTTGGTTTTTTCTTTTTTCTTTATAATCTTTTTTATATTTAACTTTTTCCAACTTTTTTACACACCAATTGGCGTTACAATTGATGAAAATCAAAAAACAATTTCTATCGAATTTTTATTTAGAGGCTCACAAATAGTACAAATTGATGAAATTGAAAATTACGCTACAACTAAAGTATCTACTAAGTCTACTCTTTATGAGGGAATTTTGGTGAAACTGAAAAATAAAAAATCAATATTATTGACTGATTATAATTTAAAAACTTTCAAACCAATATTGACTTTTCTCGAACAATACAACATTCAAAGTATTGGACATGAAATATTCAAGCCTATAAAATATTATAAAAATTGCATATAAAAGACTAGCAACTGATAACGGATTTGTAATCCGTGCCTATCCAACTCAACAAATTGAACAAAGCAAAACTCATTTCAAACAATGAAAAAAATCCTCCTAACACTAATTCTATTATTTTTCATAATCACAAATGGTTCTGCGCAAAAAAAAGAAACGTGTATCATTAAAACTTCTTTAGGCGATATTACTGTAGAATTGTATCCCAAAAAAGCCCCAATTACGGTCGCCAATTTTTTGAAATATGTCGATGCACATTTGTATGACAACACTAGCTTTTTTCGTTCGGTAACTTTAAACAATCAGCCTAAAG
>JAEMQE010000167.1:0-4675 GCA_022758945.1 Lentimicrobium sp.
CTCTTTCTCCATTTAAACCATAAAAAAACCTCTCCAAAAGAAAAGGTTAATTTATATAAAATTTGCTTTTACTCCATCGAAGTCACTATAAACTCACTTCGCCTGTTAGCTTGATGCTCTTCTTCAGAACATTTTACTCCATCAGAACATTTGTTTACCAATTGGGATTCTCCGTAACCTTTGCCGGTTAGTCTGCTTGCATCTATTCCGTTTTTTACTAACCAATCTAGGGTAGATTTAGCTCTTCTATCAGATAATGCTTCATTGTATTTAGCTGTTTGGCGACTATCCGTATGCGAACGAATGTCTAATTTCATTGCGGGATATTGTTTCATTACATCCAATATTTTCTCTAACTCAAAAGCGGCTTCTTTCTTGATGACAGATTTGTCTAAGTCAAAGTAAATCATTTTTATGCCAAAACATTTGGCTAAATCACCTCCAACAGTCACTTTACATTCTGCTTTTTCTAACGCAATTGGCAAATTAGTGGTGCCATTTATTGTAGTGGTTGAAATCTTGCTTTCTTTGGTTACATAATCCGCGGCTTCGGCTCTAACATAATACGTTTTTCCGCATTCTACATCAAAACTGTATTGTCCTTTTTCATTGGACACATTCACTTTCAGAGGTTCGAATTTCTCATTAAACAAACTTACTTTTACATTAGGAAGCACTAGTCCTGTTTCTAAATCAGTAATAATTCCTGATAATTCTTGTTTGCAAACTAGTTTACGAGTTTCGGTAAATTTATAAATGTCGTCATATCCTTTTCCGCCTGTTCTATTGGAGGTAAAAAACCCATTGCGAGTTTTGCTGTCAATCAAAAAAGCAAAATCATCTTGTGGTCCATTTACAGGAGCTCCCACATTTTGAACTTCTTTAAAACCTCCGTCTTGTTCTATTTTGGAAACAAAAACATCTAATCCTCCAAGACCTGGGTGTCCATCACTGGCAAAATACAATTCGTTTTCATCAGAAATATACGGAAAGGTTTCTCTTCCTTCGGTATTAATGGTTGCCCCAAGATTTTCTGGTGTGCCAAAACTTCCATCATCGTTAATTGCCACTTTAAACAAATCCGATTGTCCATAAGTTCCCGGCATATCTGAAGCAAAATACAAGGTTTTGTCATCCGGACTCAACATTGGATGCGCCACACTATATTGATTGCTGTTAAAAGGCAATTCAGCTACTTTTCCCCAAGAGTCGTTTTCTAATGTTGCTTTGTAAAGTTTTAACAACGTTATTTTTTTATCGTCTTTTCCTTTTTTTCCATCCAAAAAGTTGTTTCTGGTAAAATAAACTGTCTTACCATCTTTTGTAAAAACGGGTGTCGATTCGTGAAATTTTGAATTCATTCTATTTCCAAATGGTTTTGGAGCTTCTAAATTTCCTCTTGAATTTACTTCGGAAGCATAGAGATTCGTAAAAGATTGATTTGTCCATTTGAAAACTCTTTTTGAAACACCTCCTGTATCTCGTGATGAAGCAAATACTAATTTGTTTCCCGAAAATGAACTTCCGTAATCTGAATATTCTGAATTGATTCCGGCATCTTCAATATTGAAACGCCCAGAATTTGCCTTGATTTCTTCGAGATAATTTTTATGTTTTGCATATAATTTTGCCCGTTTATCATCGCCTGATTTCTTGTTGAATTGTTCTAACATTTCATCAGCTTTGGCATAATCTCCCACAGATTTTAAACATTGTGAATATCTATAATAATATTCTGGCTCCTGTTCTGGATTCATAGCAAAGAGTTCTCCATACCATTTTGCAGCTTTTTCTAGTTCTGCATTAAAATAATGAGCGTTCCCTAGTTTTTGAAACATTTTTTCATCTTTGTAACCTTTCTCGGCCACACGTTCGTAGGTTGCAATGGCATCAACATAAGCATAGCGATCATACTTTTTATCGGCAGCCGCAACTTTGGCTTTTTGTGAATATCCTTGCAATGCAACGACAATCAAAAGGGTGCTGTAAACGAGTTTTTTTATTTTCATCTGTATATAATATTTGTTTTTTATCGGAAGATGGAATTCACATATATCTTCATCGATGTTTGCATTGTATTTCCGTTATGCTCATTTCATAATGATATTATTAGAAGAATCTTGGAGATATTATTCTGTCATTTTTATTAAACAATTCAAAACGCAGGAATATTTCGTGTGAACCTGAATTGTAATTAGCCAATTTTGTAGTATCCATATCATAGGAATATCCTATAAACCAGGAATCGCTGACTTGGAATCCAACCAAAGCACTAAATGCGGCATCCCATCTGTAAGCTAGTCCAGCCGTAAATTTTTCGTTTATCAAAAAATTTCCAGAAATATCTACTTGTAAAGGTGCTCCTTGAACCATTTTTGTAAGTATCGATGGCTTGAATTGAACATTAGCACTTAAATCAAACACGTGACCTGCGATAAAATAATAATGGATTTTCTCTCTTGCAATAAAACTTGAGGAACTATTATTCGCTGATTTGTCAAAATGTTTTGTTTCTAATAAATAAGGAGCGGATAATCCAAAATAAGTATTGTCGGAATGCAAATAGATTCCAGCCCCAATATTTGGCGAAAACTTATTGTCAATATTATCCTGAAATCTTGGGTCTCCCGGGTTATAAATATGCAGTTTAGTAAAATCCACATTCAACAGATTGGCGCTGGCTTTTAAACCAAAAGACAATTTATATCTATCCGAAGTATGAATAGTATACGAAAAATCTACTGCAATATTATTTTCATCCGATGGTCCAATTTTGTCATTTACAACCGATAGTCCCAAACCAACATTACTCCCGTTGATGGGCGTATGAATAGAAAAATTGTTTGTTACTGGCGCTCCATCAAGTCCTACCCATTGCGTTCTATGCAAAGCAAATATACTCATAGCGTCACGTGAACCCGCATAAGCAGGATTGACGACAATCGTATTGTACATATATTGCGTGTACTGCGCCTCTTGTTGAGCATAACTGATTCCGGATAAAAGCACTAAAATCAACCCTATAAATTTTGTCTTCATAATTTTTTGTTTATAATCAAGAATGTTTTAAAAAAACACTTTAACTAGATTTATCGATTTATATATAAGTATCCTGAGCGTTCTTTTGCTATTCCAGCTGCATTAACATATTTAAGCACATAGAAATAAGTGTCTTCCGGTAATTGTTCTGCTGTAGAAACCGTAACTCTTCCCTCGGATTCTCCTCTGAAAAATTTATTGCCTTGGCCATATCCGCTCGCTTCATAAACCAAAACTCCCCATCGATTGTAAATTTCTAATGTGTTATTTGGATATTTTTCAATATTTCTAATCGTAAATACATTATTTTTTGCATCATCACTAGAAGGTGAAACGCCATTAAAAATCTCTAAATCATCATCTGAATTAGATAAATCGTGATTGTTAATTTCCAAATAATCCGGAATTCCGTTTGCATTGCTGTCAAAAGGATGGGTTGGATTTGTTCCAATTTCTTCACCGTTCAAAAGTCCATCTCCGTCACAATCTCCATTTAGGAAAATTGCCGACTGTTTCACTGTCACGTGTTCTTCAATTGAATCGCAAGGGTCTAATGGATTTGTTTTGTCTGAAACTTCTTTTCCATCCAATACTCCGTCGCCATCCGTGTCTGGATTTAATGGATTTGTTCCAATGGTAATTTCATTTCCATTTGTTAAACCATCATTATCACAATCTGCATTAGACCAATTAGCACTAGGCGTTACTGTAACACTTGTTAGTTTGAAGCTACATTGATCCAATGGATTTGTAGCGTCTGAAACCTCTTTTCCGTCTTTTACCCCATCTCCATCAGTATCTGGATTTAACGGATTTGTTCCTAATGTTACTTCATTTCCATTGGTTAAACCATCATTGTCGCAATCTGCTGTTGACCAAGTTGCGCTTGGAACTACTGTTACATTTGACAAAATAAAACTACATTGATCTAATGGATTTGTTCCGTCTAAAAGTTCTTGACCATTTTTAACTCCATCACCATCACAATCCAAAACTGGATTATTAACACAAGCACCTACGGTTACCGAGATTGTCGCTGTATTTGAAACACCTCCTTGATTATCTTGTATGGTATAATTTACTGGAGTTGTAGTTCCACTAAACGAAGGCAAAGGATCAAATGTTACTGTTCCGTTTGCATTAGCAGTATAGGTTCCTTCGCCTGCCACAGTCAGGGTTGTTTGTTGTCCTGCCAATAAAGGATTCAAATCTATGGTTGCTGGATTGATTGTTCCATCAGTATCGGTGTCATTGCTGGCTACTGAAACAATTACGTTTGTATCACTTAATGTAATGGCTGAATCGTTGTTTGCAATTGGTGCATCATTAACCGCCGTTACTGTAATGGTCAAAGTTTCGTTCACACACATTTTTGGTAACGGACTTCCTGAATCACATACTTCGATTGTAATCACATCGGTTCCGTTGAAGTCTGGATTTGGAGTATAAACATAAGTTCCATCTGCGTTGATGACAATCGTTCCGTTTGTTGGTCCACTTACTGGTGTTGTGGTTACTACTAATGGTGTTCCGTCTGGATCAAAATCACCTGCATCGGTTAAATCTCCTCCCACTGTTGGATTGTCTTCCGTGGTGGTATTAACATCATTATCCACTATTGGAGCGTCATTGACTG
>JAEMQE010000167.1:4685-5667 GCA_022758945.1 Lentimicrobium sp.
TTGTCTTCCGTGGTGGTATTAACATCATTATCCACTATTGGAGCGTCATTGACTGGAGAAACTGTAATGGTCAAAGTTTCGTTCACACACATTTTTGGTAACGGACTTCCTGAATCACATACTTCGATTGTAATCACATCGGTTCCGTTGAAGTCTGGATTTGGAGTATAAACATAAGTTCCATCTGCGTTGATGACAATCGTTCCGTTTGTTGGTCCACTTACTGGTGTTGTGGTTACTACTAATGGTGTTCCGTCTGGATCAAAATCACCTGCATCGGTTAAATCTCCTCCCACTGTTGGATTGTCTTCCGTGGTGGTATTAACATCATTATCCACTATTGGAGCGTCATTGACTGCGGTTACATTAAAAGATACTGTCGCAGTTGATATGTCTCCGTTAGCATCCATTATTGAATAAGTAATAATTACTGTTCCATTGTAATTCAAAGCAGGCGTGAAAGCTATCGTGTCGTCTGTTGGATCGTTTGGGGTTCCGCCGTTATTCAATACCGCTGTTCCAATTGCTGGATTAATTGCCGTCACTGTAATGCTTCCTACATTTGGCCCATCTCCTCCAAAGCTGTCGTTTCCTAATACCAAAATATTGGTTAATCCACTGTCTTCTGCTACATCCGAAGGAGTGTCATTTATTGCTAATGGAGTGCAGTTTGGTTTTGCGTTGATAACTGTAACTGTCAATGCAGAATTACATCCTGAAGCATTTTTAATAATGACATCGTAACTTCCTGCTGCCAATCCTGATTTGGAATTACTAGCTTGGAAAGTGCTTCCGTTGTCAAAACTATAGGTTTCTCCTGCCGTTTGTACTGTTACAGCGATTGTTCCTGTTGCCGTGGCGCAAGTTGGTTGGGTTACTGTTGTTGCTGGTGCGGTTGCTTGCGTTCCGGTTACATCCCAAGAACAAGTTGTTGTATTGAATGTTGCGGTTTCCCAACAATTCAAGCCTGTTGGCATTGGAG
>JAEMQE010000167.1:5677-18592 GCA_022758945.1 Lentimicrobium sp.
GTTGTTGTATTGAATGTTGCGGTTTCCCAACAATTCAAGCCTGTTGGCATTGGAGCTTGTGTTCCGGTTACATCCCAAGAACAAGTTGTTGTATTGAATGTTGCGGTTTCCCAACAATTCAAGCCTGTTGGCATTGGAGGAATAGCTGGCTGTGCATTGACTGTCGTAGCTTTCGCCACTGACGAACATCCAGCTGTATTTTTGATAATGACATCGTAAATTGTCGCCGCCGCTAATCCAGATTTACTATTACTCGCTTGGAAGCTTGTTCCATTGTCAAAACTATAAGTGTCTGTTGCATTTTGTATCGTTACTGTTATTGTTCCTGTTGCTGTACCACAAGTTGGTTGGGTTACCGATGTTACTGGTATTGTTGGCGAGACTGGTTGAGCATCTACTGCCGTTGTGGTTGTTGCGGAACTACAACCGCCTATGCTTTTAATTATCACATCGTAGCTTCCTGTTACTAATCCTGATTTACTATTTCCTGCTTGGAAAGTACTTCCATTGTCAAAACTATAAGTTTCGCCTGCGGTTTGTACCGTTACTGTGATGGTTCCTGTGGCCAATGTGCAAGTCGGTTGGGTTACAGTTGTTGCTGGTGTTGTGGGAGCTATATCAATAGTTACTGCAACCGAATTTAATAATGTAACAGTACAAGTATTTCCTAATCTTATAGCTTTTACTGTTAAAGTAGTTGCACTAGATAGTCCCGCCGAAGTTAAAATTATATCGCTTCCAGTTCCCAATTTAGAGGTTCCACTTGCTGTTGCGCCATTAAACAATTGATAAATAATTCCGCTTTCCGAACTTTGAACGGTTACTGCAACGGTTGAACCTGAACAAATTAATTTTGAAGCAGGTGTAACTATTAAACTATTTGAAGGATTCACACACACAACGGTAACTCCAGCCGAAGCTGTACCTTCACAATTAGATCCAGTTGCCGCTTTGGCAGTAACAACACCATCTGTATATAAATAACAAGCCGTATCTAAACTACCTATTGTCCAAACTCCTCCTGAAACCGTTGTTGTTCCGCCAATTTGGAATCCATCAACATATAAACTAATGACATCTCCATTTGTACCTGTACCACTAACCGATGAAGCACATTCGTATATAGGCGATGATGTTATGGTTACTGCATTAGTTGATTTTGTACCAACAACTACTGAATTTGAAGCGGCACTTAATGAAAGACAAGTGCTTGACGCTTTTGCCGTGATTGTGCTACCCAAAGCAATGCTAATTCCTGTTGAAGCTGTCCAAGTTCCATTAGCCAAAACTGTTGTTGTTGAACCTTCTGCAATTCCATTTTCATAAACTTGAATTATGGTTCCAGCAGCTTCTACAGAAGTTCCTGAAACACTAGTAACAGCAGCAGTTGAGCAAATTGGTCCATTAACAGTCGGCGCTAATGCCACTCTTTTTATTGTGGCAGTTGCTGTCGCAGAGATACATTTTCCAGGAGCAATTGAATTTACTGAAATCGTTTGACATTCAAGACTAGAAAGTGACAAACCACTGATTGTCCAAGCTCCACCAGCTGTTGTTGTTGCCGTTCCTAGCTGTATCCCACTTACTAATAAATTCACAGTAACTCCAACGACATTATCCGGAGCTGTTACAGAACCAGAAACAGAGGTGGTTGAAGTAAGAATTGGGGTTGTTGCTATGGTTGGTGTTCCAGTGGCAGTTGCAGCCGAATATTGACAATCATAGGTTCGAGCTGACTCACATTTCCCTGGTTCTTGATAGGTAAAAATATATACCGAAGACCCAAAACAGTTCCCAGTTTGGCATTTGAATAAAACGTGTTGACCTACAGATGTAGTTGTAACAGTATTTAAATTATCTGGTGCTTGCAAAGCTAAAGCTATTGGATCAATAAGAACTCCATTGGCATTATAACATCTAACAATAGTTCCAATTGGTCGGTTTACAGTAAGATTATATCCTTTACTTCCTGAAATTTTTGCAATATCGCCAGCTGCAGGCACAGTTGTTACAGATGAACAACTAACCACAGTAACTGGATTACAATTATCTATTGAAACCCCTTTGCTTGGCGCAGTCGCTGTTGCAGTAATCACATTATTTGTTACTAAAGCAGGGCTAATAGAACCTAATGTCCAAATTCCTGCACTTACTGTTGTAGTACCAATTAAAAGTCCGTCTTTATAAACCGTTATTACCGTACCATCCGCTTCGGTTGATGTGCCCGAAACTGATGTTGCTCCTGTATTTATACTATTTATTCCCGGACAAATCGAACGATCCGGACAAATTACTCCTGGAGCACAAGGTGTATAATTATCAATAATTACATTAAAACAATTCGCCAAAGAACCACAAGTTGAATCTATACCAGCTATATCAGAAGCCGATGCAGCATTACACAATGTTGATTTAAGGGCGCCCATATTATCAACCATAGCCATACGCATAGCGGTGGCTGGAGTTATGCCAAACTGTGCGGTTAAATCACTGAATTTTACAAAAAAATCATAAAAATAATCAGGATTCCCGCAACTCGTTGTTAGAGCAATTGATTTTTGATAGTTAGTTGTCCCTATGTAAGAAAGAACAGGAGAACAATTCATATTGTTTACGTCATACACATAAACTCCAAACTTTGTGGCTAGCACAATTTCTATTTCAAAGCCGGGATTCGAACTTGAATATTCTGGATCTGCATTTGGCCCTGTTCCTCCAAATTTACCATCTGTGTCAATAAGAATACTATAACTTTTTGCGTTGGGAGATGTTGACCCCATTCTCATTCTAAAAAGCCAATTGCCACTGCCATCAAGATAGGATTGAACTGGATCCTGGTCGCCTTGGTCAACAAAGTCTGTAAAACTACAGTTTGGCCCAGCACTAAGATCGCTTGTTGGTTCAACCATTGGGAAAACAAGTGATGAATATGGGATTTCGCTATCTACTTGATCATCCGTCAAAAAACCGGCTGTTGTTTTAGATGTAAAACCATCCCCGTTTGGATCTAGTATTAATGCTCCAGCGCCAGTAGCTGGTTCATATATTAACCCTGGGGTTTGGGCTGAAACTCTGCTGAAAGTCAGCATTATAAGTAATGTAATAATTTTTAAAAATCCTTTGCAACTAGTAAAGTTTTTCATAATTAGAGACCGAATAAAGATGTTGTTTTTGTACTGCTTGACGCCAATGATATATTGCCTCCTGTAAAGTTATAGCGTACAGGAAGTAAATAAAATAAAATTTTATGGAAGTGATTTTCGAAAGAAGTGTAGGTAAAATTTTTCAATAAAATTATATTAATTTATTAAGGGTTTAGGCTTCGATTCGGCGAATATAATTAATTTTGATTGATAAAAAAAAAAATAAAAACTCGATAAACTACACAAAATATCGATAAAACCCCAAAAATTTACCAATTAAACGTCATAATTAAGGAAAAACTCATTTAAAAAAATCAATATTTCGTTTCAACCCTTCAAACTTGGCTCTTTTTAGTGGAGAATTTTTAAACACAATCTTAAAATTTTCTTCGGTCAATTCAGTCCAATCTTTCTTAGACATAGAAAGCATTTCTTTATTAGGATTGAAAAGTGGCTCGCTATGAGGTTTCGAAAATCTATTCCAAGGACAAACATCTTGGCAAACATCACAACCAAAAGCCCAATCATCGAACTTTCCCTTCATTATCTGTGGAATATTTTCCTTAAGTTCAATGGTAAAATAGGAAATACATTTGCTGCCATCAACAATGTATGGCGCAACGATAGCTTCGGTAGGACAAGCATCAATGCAAGCGGTGCAAGTCCCACAATGATCGGTTGTGGCGTGGTCGTATTCTAAATCTAAATCGATAATCAATTCTGCTATAAAATAAAAAGAGCCAACCTTTTGTGTCAATAAATTACTGTTTTTACCAATCCAACCCAAACCACTTTTTGCAGCCCAAGCCTTGTCTAAAACTGGAGCCGAATCTACAAAAGCCCTTCCTGAAACTTCGCCAATATTGTCTTGAATTGAATTTAGCAATTCTTTGAGTCGTTCTTTTATGACAAAATGATAATCTTGTCCGTAAGCATATTTTGATATTTTATAGGAATCCTGATTCTGAAACTCAGAAGGATAATAATTCAGCAAAAGAGAGACCACGCTTTTGGCATCGTCAACAAGCAAAGTTGGGTTTAATCTTTTGTCAAAATTATTTTCCATATAAGACATTTGGCCATTCATTTGCTTGTTAAGCCAATGTTCCAATCGTGGCGCTTCTTCTTCCAAAAATCCTGCTTTGGATATGCCACAAGACAAAAACCCGAGGCGCTTGGCTTCGGATTTGATGAATTGGGTATGCCTTTCTTTAGTATTAATCAAGGTTAAATATTTCGTTTTGGGTTAATTTTCAGCAATAAAATCTAATTAATTTGTCATTTCGACCTGCGGGAGAAATCACATTTATTGCTCTAATTGGATGAGATTCCTCCTTTGTCGGAATGACAAATTTGTACCTAAAAAAGTCCTCCTTGAGTGTTCAATTTAATTTTTCCAAGATGTTTATAAGCTTTCTCCGTAACTTCTCTTCCTCTTGGTGTTCGCATAATGAATCCTTCTTGGATTAAAAATGGCTCATAAACTTCTTCGATAGTTTCGCTACTTTCGGAAACAGCTGTCGCCAAAGTGGACAAACCTACTGGACCACCTTTGAATTTATCGATAATGGTATTTAGAATTTTATTGTCCATTTCGTCCAAACCGTGAGCATCAACATTTAATGCTTTTAAGGCGTAACGAGCAATTTCTATGTCAATTGTTCCATTTCCTTTGATTTGAGCAAAATCTCGAACTCTGCGAAGTAAAGCATTAGCAATACGAGGTGTTCCTCTACTTCGTCCCGCAATTTCGATAGCAGCTTCCATAGAAATTGGCATTTTCAAAATAGAAGCACTTCTTTCAACAATAGTAGTTAAAAGTTCGGTTGTGTAATATTGTAAACGGGAGGAAATTCCAAAACGAGCTCGCATTGGAGCGGTCAATAAACCGGAACGCGTGGTCGCACCAATCAATGTAAATGGATTTAAATTGATTTGGACAGTTCTTGCATTGGGACCAGATTCAATCATGATGTCAATCTTGAAATCTTCCATTGCGGAATATAAATACTCTTCGACAATTGGGCTCAACCGATGGATTTCGTCGATAAACAAAACATCCCTTTCATCAAGATTGGTCAACAAACCAGCCAAATCGCCTGGTTTATCCAGAACTGGGCCAGAAGTAATTTTTATTCCAACTTGAAGTTCATTGGCTAAAATGTTTGCCAAAGTAGTTTTCCCTAATCCTGGAGGTCCGTGAAAAAGAGTATGATCAAGAGCTTCATTCCTTTGATTCGCTGCTTGAACAAAGACTTTCAAGTTTTCGAGTATTTGATCCTGTCCTGCAAAATCATCAAAAGAAAGTGGTCTTAATTTTTTCTCGAGATCAAGTTCTTCTGGATTGAATCTGTCGTTTGTTGGGTCTAAATTTTCATTCATTTTACAAATATAGCAAAGTTATGCGCCAATAAAAATGCCTTTCGAAAGGAAAGGCATTTAAATATATTTAGTTTCAATTTTTAATGATGAAGTACTTCTTCACCTTCTTTCATTGGTACGTTTTGTGGAACAAAATCCTCTTCGTGAGCAGGATTACTGTAATCATAAGGCCAACGATGAACTTCAGGAAGTTCTCCTGGCCAGTTTCCGTGAATATGTTTAACAGGAGCTGTCCATTCTAATGTGTTTGATCTCCAAGGATTTTGAACCGCTTTCTTACCGTAGAAAATACTGCTAAAGAAATTGTAAAAGAAAACCAATTGAAATATTCCGCCAATTAAAGCGAATATTGTTATAAGAACATTTACATTTTGCAAATCGTCAAATAAGGGAAAGTTGGTGTTAGTATAATAACGTCTTGGTAAACCGGCTAATCCAAGAAAATGCATTGGAAAAAACACCCCATAAGCACAAATAGCAGTTACCCAAAAGTGAACATATCCTAGGTTTTTGTTCAACATTCGACCGAACATTTTTGGAAACCAATGATAAATTCCTGCAAACATTCCATAAAGGGCAGAAATCCCCATTACCAAGTGAAAGTGCGCAACCACAAAATAGGTGTCGTGAACATTAATATCTAAAGTACTGTCACCAAGAATAATCCCTGTTAAACCACCTGTAATAAATGTAGAAACCAATCCAATGGAGAACAACATTGCAGGGTTTAATTGCAAGTTTCCTTTCCAAAGTGTCGTGATATAGTTAAACGCCTTTACTGCCGAAGGAATTGCAATCAATAAAGTGGTAAACGTAAATACTGAACCTAGGAACGGATTCATTCCTGACACAAACATATGGTGACCCCAAACTATAGTCGATAAAAATGCAATTGCCAAAATTGACATAATCATCGCTCTGTATCCAAAAATAGGTTTCCGAGAGTTAGTTGCAATAATTTCTGATGTAATACCCAAAGCTGGCAATATTACAATATACACTTCAGGATGTCCCAAGAACCAAAATAAATGTTCGAACAATACTGGTGAACCTCCTTGATAATGCAATACTTCTCCAGCGATATAAATATCAGATAAGAAGAATGAAGTGCCAAAGCTTCTGTCAAAAATCAACAATAAAGCTGCAGATAACAAAACCGGGAATGAAACTAAACCGATAATTGCCGTAAAAAAGAAAGCCCAAATAGTAAGAGGCAATCTTGTCATCGACATTCCTTTTGTTCTAAGATTGATTACAGTTACAATATAATTTAATGACCCCATCAAAGAAGCCGCAATAAATATTGCCATAGAAACCAACCAAAGAGTCATACCTGCTCCAGATCCTGGAATGGCTTGTGGCAAGGCGCTCAAAGGCGGATAAATTGTCCATCCTGCCGATGCGGGTCCGGATTCGACAAACAATGAACTGAGCATAATAACACAGGACAGAAAGAATAACCAATACGATATCATATTCAAAAACCCTGAAGCCATATCTCGTGCTCCAATTTGAAGTGGAATCAATAAATTACTAAAAGTTCCGCTTAATCCGGCCGTTAAAACAAAGAAAACCATTATAGTTCCGTGAATCGTAACCAACGCCAAATAAATATCATTAGCCATAACTCCGTTTGGAGCCCATTTATCGCCCAATAACACATTAAAGATTTTGAATGATTGTTCTGGCCAAGCCAATTGCATTCTGAAAAGCATTGACATCATCACACCAACAATACCCATAACAATACCAGTAATCAAGTATTGCTTAGCAATCATTTTGTGGTCTATACTAAAAATATATTTAGTGATAAAAGTGTCTTTATGGTGGTGTTCGTGTTCGTGATCTTGTGCGTGATCGTGACCTTCTGCTGACATATCTGTTTACTTTAAATTTTTCTTAATAATTATTTCATGGCAATTTTAGCAATAGCCGCAGTATCTTTCGTTTTTGTAGAGTCTGTACCTACTGAGCCTTCAACAGGTTTAGGTGCATTGGCAGTTTTTAC
Organism: Lentimicrobium sp.; assembly: GCA_022758945.1. Classification (GTDB taxonomy): domain Bacteria; phylum Bacteroidota; class Bacteroidia; order Flavobacteriales; family Flavobacteriaceae; genus Flavobacterium. The sequence continues at coordinate 13,211 of JAEMQE010000167.1, forward strand.
TTCCTGAACCAATGTTGGCTTATCGCTTAGCCATTTTTTATAATCTTCAGGAGTATCAACTACCACTTTCATTTGCATGTTATAATGTGAGGCTCCACAAATTTTATTACAAAGCAATAGGAAATCAAAAGTATAAGGATCAAGAGCTGTTTCACCTTTTGCAACAAGTTCAATACTTTTCTTTGCTCTTATTGCATTGATATTAGCAACCTTTGCAACCATATAAGGCAATGCTCTGTATTCTGCCGATGTATAAACGGGTTCGAAAGCAAATTCTGTAACCATACCAGGAACACAATTCATTTGTGCTCTAAAATAAGGGAAATAAGCAGAGTGCAAAACATCTTGTGAGCGAAATTTGAAATGTATCTTTTTGCCTTTTGGAATATGCAATTCAGAAACTACTATATCATCCTGAGCATTTGGATCTGATAAATCAACTCCAAGTGTATTTACACCGTCAATTAATCTAACATTAGCTTTTCCAAGAACATTGTCTGCGCCTGAATATCTGGCAGTCCATTTGAACTGTTGTGCATAAACTTCGATTTCAATTGTATCCTCATTTTTATCAACAAACATAATGTTTGTCCAAGCGTAAAGTCCGAAAAGTATTAAAATTGCCAAAACAACAGCTGGAATTCCACTCCAAATAACTTCCAGTTTTGTACTATCCGAAAAGAACAATGCTTTTTGATCTTTTTTACCTCTATATTTAAAAGCAAAATAATGCAACAATACTTGAGTAATAGCCTGAACTATGAAAATTAAAATCCAGGTAACATTCATTAAATTATCAACTTCGGCTCCGTGTTTTGAAGCAGGAGTATGCAACACTAAAGGTCCCCACTTAAACAATCCGTAAATTGTGAAAATATAAATGAATGCCAAAAAGCCAAACATCAAATAACCTTGGGTATTATTATCCCCATCATTTGCTATCTGTGAATTATCAACATCACCTACCTGCGTCAAATCGAACATCTTAGTCAACTGCCATATTGCAATAGCCAACAGAACTAAAACTATAATTACGAACAAACTTGTCATCTAATTTTTTTTAAATATTAATAATGAAAATGTTTACTTTCTTCAATAAACGGATTTCTTTTTGGCAAAAGCGGCGCTTTGGTTAAGGCTGTGAAAACAACAAAAATAAACAATCCAAGGAAGAAAAGAACCGATGCAATTTCTGACACACCAATAAACCATTGGTCACCTACTGTTCCAGGCATAATCATATTGAAGAAATCAATATAGTGTCCAAATAATATCACTGAACCAGCCATAACAAGTACCCAAGTAATTCTTTTGAAATCGGTATTGATTAAAATCAATAATGGGAAAACAAAATTCATCACCACAGCACCAAAGAATGGAAGATTGTAAACTTGTATTCTTGTAACGAAGTAGGTTACTTCCTCAGGAATATCGGCATACCAAATCAACATAAATTGAGAAAACCATAAGTAAGCCCAGAACACGCTAAAGCCAAACATAAATTTTGCTAAATCATGAATATGGCTTGTGTTCACATGTTCTAAATATCCTTTTGATTTTAAATATAATGTGATTAAACAAATTGTTGTAATTGCACTTACAAAGAAACTGGCAAAAACATACCATCCAAACAAAGTACTAAACCAGTGTGGATCGATTGACATAATCCAGTCCCAAGACATAATTGATTCTGTAACGATAAAGAAAACTAAGAATGCCGCTGACATTTTAAAGTTCTTTTTGTAGAAACTATCGTCTTTAGCTTCGTCTTGTGCCAAACAATTTTTTCTTGAAAAATATCTGTATAGATTCCATCCAATCAAGAATACAGCCGCTCTAATAATCCAAAAAGGGAAGTTTAAGTAACCCACTTTATTGGCAATAATTTTATCTTCGGCAACAATACTAGGATCTAACCAAATAAATAAATGATTGAAATGTAATCCTGAAAGGATTAAAAATAAAAAAAATAAAACAGATCCTACAGGCAAATAAGCTGTTATTCCTTGCATTACTCTAAACAAGACTGGCGACCATCCTGCTTGTGCCACTTGTTGAATCGCATAAAATGCTAAAACACCAAGTGAAACCAACATAAAGAAAATACAGGCAACGTATAAAGCTGACCAAGGTTTGTTTTGCAATTGAGTCAAAACATGTTCTAAATGCTCTTTGTGTTCAGCATCAGCGCTTACTTTGTCCTCTCCTGCAACAGCGTGTGCTTCAGTTGAAGGTTTAGAAACTTCATGACTTCCGTGAGCATCTGAAGCAAGAATTGCCTCAACTTCTTGAATATCTTTGGGTGCAGATAAAAAACCATATCCTATTCCCAAAAGTCCAACAACCATTAAGATTAGAGAAAATGTTTTTAATTTACTTGAAAATGTATACATATCTATTACGATGAGTTTGTTCTACAATTATTATTTGCTTTTAAGTTCCATCACATAAGCTGCAACTAACCAACGCTCTTTTTTGCTCAATTGATTGGCGTGTGAACCCATTAAATTAAGACCATAAGTTTCAACATGGAAGATACTTCCTTCGTTTATTACTCTGTCTTTATAATTAGGAACTCCAAGGAATTTTCCTTGAGTAACCAATTTTCCTTGTCCATCACCAGCAACACCGTGACAAATGGCACAATAAATTTCAAAAAGTTCTTTCCCTTTATCTTTGTCTTTTTGAGAAAGTTCTCCAAGTGGAGATTTCAAATTGGCTGCTTTCACAGCAATTAAAGCCTCAGGAGTGTTAGGATATTCATAAACTTCAAAACCTCTGTTTATGGTTCCTTCCACCGGAAGTTGCCCTTCTTTACCACCCTTAAAAACATCAGCTTGAGAGTAAGTACTATAACTTACTGGCTCATACATATTAGGCATGTATTGATAATTTGGTTTTGAATCATCTTTACAAGACGAAACCAAAATAGTAATACCTACTAAAAGTGTTATTTTATATATGCTTTTCATATCCACTATTAATGCTTTTCTATTACTTTAACTTCTACTGCTCCTGTATTTTCGAAAAAAGAAACCAATTCTTTTTCGTTATCGTTTACTGCAACTTCCATCAAGAAATGGTCATCAGTTGTGCGAACATCTGGATTTTCTGCTTCTTTAAATGGCCACAATCTACTTCTCATATAAAAAGTAATAACCATTAAGTGTGCTGCAAAAAATACCGTTTCTTCAAACATAATTGGCACGAAAGCCGGCATATTTTCAATATAGCTAAAACTAGGTTTACCACCAATATCTTGTGGCCAATCCTGAATCATTATATAATTCATCATCCAAGTTCCAAAAGACAAACCGCACAATCCGTAAATAAATGATGCAATTGCTATTCTTGTTGGCGCAAGCCCCATCGCTTTATCCAATCCGTGAACCGGAAATGGAGTAAAAACTTCTTCAATATGATGATGAGCTGCACGTGTTTTCTTTACGGCATCCATCAATATATCATCGTCATTATAAATGGCGTGTATTACTTTATTACTCATGGTGTGAATCTTTATTTGCTGCTCTAGCTTTTATAAAATTATCTCCAGTTCCTTTCAAAATTGTTTTTACCTCTGCCTGAGCAATTACAGGGAATGTTCTAGCATATAGCAAAAATAATACAAAGAAGAAACCTATTGTTCCTATGAAAGTTCCAATATCAACAAATGTTGGTGAAAACATTGTCCAAGATGATGGAAGGTAATCTCTGTGTAACGAAGTTACGATAATTACAAACCTTTCGAACCACATTCCAATATTTACAACAATTGAAATTATGAAAGAGAACATAATACTTGTTCTTAATTTTTTGAACCACATAAATTGTGGAGAAAATACGTTGCAAGTCATCATCGACCAATAAGCCCACCAGTAAGGTCCCGTAGCTCTGTTCAAGAATGCATATTGTTCGTATTCAACTCCTGAATACCAAGCAACAAATAGTTCCGTGATATAAGCAACACCTACGATAGAACCAGTAATCATAATTACAATGTTCATTAATTCGATATGTTGAATGGTGATATAAGCCTCAAGATTAGATACTTTTCTCATAATAATAAGCAAAGTATTTACCATTGCAAATCCTGAGAAAACGGCTCCAGCAACAAAGTATGGAGGGAAAATCGTGGTATGCCATCCTGGAATTACCGAAGTAGCAAAGTCCATAGATACAATTGTGTGAACCGAAAGTACAAGTGGCGTTGCTAAACCTGCAAGAACTAAGGAAACTTCCTCAAAACGTTGCCAGTCTTTTGCTCTTCCGCTCCATCCAAAACTCAATATAGAGTAAACTCTTTTATTGAAAGGTGTTACTGCTCTGTCTCTAAGCATTGCAAAATCCGGTAACAAACCTGTCCACCAGAAAACTAATGATACAGAAAGGTAAGTAGAGATTGCAAATACGTCCCAAAGTAAAGGCGAGTTAAAGTTTACCCAAAGAGAACCAAATTGATTTGGAATTGGTAAAACCCAATACGCTAACCAAGGACGACCCATGTGGATGATTGGAAATAAACCCGCTTGAATTACAGAGAAAATTGTCATTGCTTCCGCAGAACGGTTAATAGCCATTCTCCATCTTTGACGGAATAATAAAAGTACTGCTGAAATTAAGGTTCCTGCGTGACCAATACCAACCCACCAAACGAAGTTAGTAATATCCCAAGCCCAACCTACTGTTTTGTTTAATCCCCAAGTTCCAATACCAGTAGAAACGGTGTAAATTATACAGCCTAATCCCCAAAGGAAGGCTATTAATGCAATTGAAAACACAGTCCACCATTGCTTGTTGGCCTTCCCTTCGACAGGTGCAGCAACATCTACTGTTACATCGTGATAAGATTTATCACCAATGATTAAAGGTTTTCTAATGGGAGCGTCGTATATATGAGACATAATCCTTTAAATTGATTTTTAATTTTTCTTAAGTATTTCTAACTTTAACGTGGTAAATCACATTTGGTTTTGTACCAACGTGCTCTAACAAATGATACATTCTTTCGTCTTCGACCAACTTGGCAACTTGACTTTCTTTGTCGTTAATATCTCCAAAAACCATAGCTCCAGTAGTACAAGCACTAGAACAAGCAGTTTGGAATTCTCCGTCAACAATAACTCTTCCTTCGTTTTTCGCTGCAAGAATTGTAGCTTGTGTTTTTTGAATACACATTGAACATTTTTCCATAACTCCACGAGAACGTACACTTACATCTGGATTCAATACCATACGACCTAAATCATCATTCATATGGAAGTCAAATTCGCTGTTTTTGTTGTATAAGAACCAGTTGAAACGACGTACTTTATAAGGACAGTTGTTGGCACAATAACGAGTACCAACACATCTGTTATACGCCATGTGGTTTTGACCTTGACG